>NZ_QHHW01000051.1:0-104587 GCF_003947325.1 Amycolatopsis sp. WAC 01375 | reverse complement strand
CCCCCAACGAATCCAGCGAACCAATAACCTCCCCCAACACATCCGACTCGGTCATTTCCTTGAGCAGCGCCACAACGGCGTCAGAAGTATCCACACACAGAACGTACAACCGACCACCGACAGTTTTCGATGTCATAGACATCGCTGGCGTTGCCGTTTTCCGGTGACGACACAAATTGGTTCGGCAGTAGTGCCGCTACTCGCCCAACGGTGGGGCCGGGAAGTCCCATACGCAGGGGGATCTTCCAGCGTCCGGTTCACAGGTGCCACGAGCGTCGCCGTTTTCCGGCGACGACGCAAACCGGCTCGTAGTGCTGCTACTCACCCAAGGTCGGGTAGTCCTGAACGTAAAGGAGATCTCCCGACATCCGTCCCCGTGAGCGTCGCCGTTTCCCGGCAACGAAACAAACCAGCTCAGTAGTAGTGGCGCAACTCGCCCCACAACACGGACCAAGGCCGGGAAGTCCCCGCGCACAAGGAAATCCGCACCCCTTGCTCGTCGTTCTCCACTCCGAGCCCGTTGTCGTGAACGGCCTCCTCGCGACATCCGGTGAACCACGCCGGAAGATACGGGCCCACGACGACCACGGGCCCGACAGCCTCAGCGGGAGGTGGCCCCCAGTCCGCATAGGACATGTGTCCCGAGTGGACAGTGGGAAGCCCGTAGTACTCCAAGGCCCCGGCTTGCCCGTAGTTCCGCGTGAAGATCACCGCGGTGGATCGCTGCTCGGCGGGGATCCGTGACCAGACCTGCGTGACCGTCGAAGCCAGCTCCGGCCAGCCTGCCTGCTCGCCTTGTTCTTTGTTCACCACCAAAACCGGCGCCAGCGCGGACACTGGCAGCAAGGGCAGTCCGACGACGAGGGAGACGGCCGCGCCGACGAAAGCCAGCGCGGCAGCGAGAGCGCGGCGCCAGGTGCGGTCGAGCAGGCGCAGGCAGGGTTCGGCGCCGGCGGCCGCGAGCAGTAACAGAAAGGGTGCCGAGTAGTACGGTTTTCCGCCCAGTACCAGCAAGATCACGCACAACACCGGATAGGCCAAGGCCAACGAGCGAGCCCAGCGCAAATCCGGATCGCGCCAGAGCCGGAGGGCGCCGGCGACCCAGACCGGCACGACCACGGGGGAGAGATAGAGCAGCTGCATCGGCACGAACAGGATCCGGTTCTCCGCACCGTCGTCCTCGCTGATACCGGAAGCCACGGTCAGCAAAGGGAAACCGTGGGCCGCCTGCCAGATCAGTCCCGGTGCGGCCAGCGCCAGCGCGAGCAGAATCCCGGCGGGAAGCCAGCCGCTGCGGAAGATCTTCCGCGGGCCGACGGCGAGGATCGCCAGGCCGATCGAGGCGACCATCAGCAGGACGAGCCATTTGGCCGCCAGCCCGACGCCGACGACGGCGCCGATCGCGAGCCACCACCGTCCGTCGCCGGTGCGGAGAAGGCGCAGCACCACCAGGCCGAGCGCACTCCAGACCAGCATGTCGACGGTGGCCGTCGACAGCATGTGCCCGTCGACCACGACGAACGCGGCCAACGCGGTCATCGCGGCGGTGAGGACCTGCGCGCCCCGGCCACCGCCGAACTCGCGGGCGACCAGTGCCAGCAGGACCACCGTCGCGGCGGCGCACAACGTGGCGGCCACGCGCAGACCGGCAGGAGTGGCGCCGAAGACGTCCGTGGAGATCCTCGCGAGAAAGGGTGTCAGCGACGGCTGGTCGACATAGCCCCAAGCGAGCCGCTTTCCGGCGGCGAGAAAGTACAGCTCGTCCCGGTGGAAGCCGTACCGGCCCGACACCAGGGTCAACACCAGGACCTGTATCGCGACGACCAGACCTACCGGACCCCGAGCGAATCGCTCCATCGCGCCTCCCCAGCCGAGGGGAGCCTACTGCGTGGGAGGGGCGAGTTCGACGCGGTTGCGGCCACCTTGTTTCGCTCGATACAGCGCGGTGTCCGTGGCGACGAGAAGGTCGTCGACGCTGGTGATGTTGGCCGCCGGGTACAGCGCTCCGCCGATCGACACCGTCAGATCCGTGAGCACGGTGTCGCGATCGGGCAGCGCGACCGAGACCACCGCCACCTGGTGCCGGATCCGTTCGGCCACTTGGCGCAGCGTCTCCTCGCCGTGGATGTCCGGGATGACGATCGCGAACTCCTCGCCGCCCCACCGCCCGCAGACGTCCTGCTCGCGGATTTCGGCGCGCAGCGCGTCGCCGACCGCGCGCAGGACGAGGTCGCCGTTGGGATGCCCGTAGGTGTCGTTGATCGTCTTGAAGTTGTCGAGGTCGAGGAACAACACGCCGAGGTTGCGGCCGGCGCGCGTCCGGCCGAGGTGCTCTTCGGCCAGCTGACGCCACCGGCGTTTCGTGACGAGGCCGGTGGTGGCGTCGGTGTGCGCGTCGCGCCGGTACTGCGTCAGCAGCAGCCCGCGGTGCAGCGCGACCAGCGCGATGACGACCCCGACGAGGACCAGCGGGTTGGCCTGCACGAGGACGACGGCCGTCACGAGACCGAGGCCGAGCGCGCCCGCCTCCAGGATCTGGTCGCCGAAGCCGGAGAACAGTTCGCCGATCGACTTGGGCGGCGAGGAGAGCGCGATCGCGATCATCACCAGCACGGTGTTGATCGCCCAGCGCAGGGCCGCGGCCACGATGATGACGGCGAGATCGCCCAGCCCGGCGAGCAGCCCGGAGTCGGGCGAACCGGGGTAGTGGCGCATGCCGAGGCTGAGGACGACTACGGCGGCCTGCGTGCCGCAGAGCACCGTCGCGGCGGAAAAGATCCACCGATGGGGGAGTACCGGCCGTTGGTGTGGCCAGATCCGCAGCCATGCGATGGTGTAGGTCACCACGACCATCGCGGCGGCGAGTACCGGAGGCAGCGCGATGACGGCGGCGACGCTCCAGACCGCCTTGGTGTCGACGTAGGCGACCGACGGGGCCCTGTCGTACTCCCGTTGGCGTTCGATCTGCCGGGTGCCCTCGATCGCGATGGCCGCGCACAGCGTCAGGACGCCGAATCGGGCGAGGTCGGTACCGGTCACCGGGACCAGCCGGGCCGTGGCGGCGGTCGAGAGGACTGCGATGAGATTCACGACCAGGACGTAGGAACGCACAGGTCGCGGCAGGCTCCACAGGTGCCAGGCCTTGAGCCGCCGCCGCGCGCCGCCGAGTCGTCCGTCCACGCACCCTCTTCCGTCGGTGATCTACACCGTAATCGAACCGGGACGGCGACGACCGCGTTGTCTCCGACGATAAGACACGCGGCCGCGAATTCCCCCGGACAGCCCAACCAAAACGAGGGAGGTGCACCGATGCAGGACAACAACTGGTGAGTGTTTTGCCGGATAAATCGCTATTTCGAGGGAGGTGAACGACATGCGGGACAACAACTGGACCTGAGTGATCCGGCCCACAAGAGCGTGCGGCATCACGAAGGGAGGTGAACGTAATGCGTGACAACAACTGGACGACCCGTCGTGACAACAACTGGACGTGATGTGTCAGGAACCGTGCTCGCCAACGGGTGTCGTCCCGCCGGCCGGACCCGCGGGATCTTCGGATTCCTCCGGGCCGCGGCGGGACGACACCGCCCGTGACCAGCCCACCCCGGCGACGCAGGCGACCACCACGCCCGCGCCCGCCGCGACGGTGACCACGGTGGTCGGCGCGACGAGCTGGGCCAACAGCCCGGCCACCGCGATCCCGGCCGCCTGAGCCGCCCGCAACGCCGCTATCGCGACCCCGATCACCTGGCCGCGATGGGCGGCCGGCGCGGCGAGGCTGTACTGCGTCTGAGTGATCATGTCGTGCGCGGAGAACACCCCCGAGAGCGTCCACAGCACGACGATCGTGACCAGGCCCGGCGCCCAGCCGGTCGGGATCAGCACCAGGCTGCTCGCCACCGTCAACGCGCCCAGCACCTTGACCTGCCGTTCCCGCGGGATCCGGCTCAGCAGGATCCCGCCGAGCACCGAACCGACCGGGTTCGCGGCCAGCAGCCACGGCAGCGCGTCCGCGCCGCCCAGTTCGGCGGCGACCGGGACGGCGAGGCCTTCGGGTACGACGTAGAAACCGCAGCAGCAGGCGATGAGCAGCAGCCAGCGCAGCTTGCGGTCGCGCGCCACCAGACGGCAGCCCGCGATCAGGGACGGGCGCTTGTGATGGCTCGGTGCCGACGGTGGGAACCGTTCGAGCCCGAAGTGGAGCATGAGCGCGGAAAGCGCGAACGTGCCCGCGTCGATCAGCAGCGCGCCGGGTACGCCGAGGCTGGTGACGACTGCGGCTCCCGCGCCGAAGCCGACCACGAGCCCGGCTTGGTAGGTGGAGGAGATGACGGCCTGTCCGACGACCAGCCGGTCCGGATCGAGCAGGTCCGGCAGCATCGCCTGTCGGGCCGCGTGGAACGGCCCGGCCATGAGCTGCACGACGAACAACAGCGCGGCCGCGGCGGGCAACGGCAGACCGGGCACCGCCATCAGCGCGATCAGGACCGCCCGGCCGACGTCGGTCACCACCATCACGGTGCGCCGCGAGAACCGGTCCGCGATGCCGCCCAGCGCGCCGCCGAGGAGATCGGGCACGAACGTCAGCGCGTACGCGGCCGAAGCCCAGCCCGCCGAGGACGTCCGGTCGAACACCAGCACCGTGAGGGCGACCCTGGCCAGCTGGTCACCGGCGACCGAGAGCAGATGCGCGAGCCAGATCCGGCGGAATCCGGCGACCGCGAAGACGCTGCGGAACGACGCCGCCCGTGCTGGCATGCGCTTCAGGCTGTCGTGAGGCGGCCACTTTGCGCAACCCTCGAGAAAAATCCGGCCGCCGTGTCGAACCACCGAGGGCCCGTTCGACGTGTGGGTAAGAGAAGGAACGGAGAATCCGATGTCGCATTCACTGGGCCCGCTGGCGAACAACCTGGCCGCCTACGCCATCTACTCGACCGCGCAGACCGAGATGCGCCACGCCTACAAGCTGATCGAGGCGGGCGACTACCTCGGCGCCGCCGCGGAGATCGATTCCGCCGCGCACGCCGCCGAGGTGCTCGCCCGCGCGACCTCCGCACTGGACGCCGAGCGTTCGGAACGATGGCTCAGAGTCGTCGTCGCCCGAAGGCGGTTCGCCGAACAGGCCCGCGTGCGCGCCTCGGACACCGCACCGGCCCTTGCCGCTTAACGGAAAGCGCGTCGATAAGTGCCGGGGCTGACGCCGGTCGTGCGCTTGAACCGGTCGCGGAACGCGGTGGGCGAACCGAAACCGACTTCGGCGCCGATCCGTTCGACGGCGTACTGGGTGGTCTCCAGCAGATGTTGTGCCTGCCGGACACGCGTCCGGTGCAGCCACTGCAACGGTGTCGTCCCCGTCTGCTCACGGAAGTGCCGGATGAGCGTGCGCGTACTCATCCCGGCGCGTGCGGCGATGTCGGCCAGTGTCAGCTCGCGCGCGAGGTTTTCCTGCATCCAGAGCAAAGTGGGTTCCAGCGCCGAGCCGCGGGGAGCGGGAGGATGCCGCAATGCGATGAATTGTGCCTGTCCGCCTTCGCGTTCCAGCGCCATCACGGAAAGGCGGGCGGCGTCGGCCGCGATCGCGGAGCCGTGGTCCCGGCGGATCAGGTGCAGGCACAGGTCCAGGCCCGCGGCGGCGCCCGCCGACGTCAGGATCTGCCCGTTGTCGACGTAGAGCACGTCCGGATCGACGTCGACCTCCGGGTACGCGGCGGCCAGTGCCTCGGCGGCGACCCAGTGGGTGGTGGCGCGAAGCCCGTCGAGCAGGCCCGCGGCGGCGAGGATGAAGGTCCCGGAACAGATCGAGGCGATCCGCGTACCTCTTTCGGCGGCCGAGGTGAGCGCGTCGTGGACGGCTTCCGGCAACGGTCCGGTGGGGTCGGCGGTGCCGGGGACGATGATCGTGTCGGCTTCGCGCAGCGCCTCCAGCCCCCACGGGGCGCGCAGAGTGAAGTGGCCCGCGTCGACGTCCGGCTGTTCGGCGCAGACGATGACCCGATAGCCCGCGCTCCCGTCGGCGAGCCGCGTCCTGGTGAAGACCTCGATCGGTGTCGAGAGGTCGAACGGGATCACCTTGTCCAGCGCGAGGATGGCGACGGTGTACATGACCGCAACCTACCCGCCCGGTGGCGAGATCCCGTTGGAAGGCGTCGTTCGCGCCACTGGGACCGGGCTCCGTCCGCTTCTAGCGTCGAACCATGATGATCATCGCGCCGATTCTCGTCGGCCTCGTCTACGTCGTGCTGATGTCGCTGATCCACGAGCCGCACCGTCGCCGCTTCAACGCGGTCATGGTGGCGGGCGCCGGCGCCGCTTATCTGAGCGGAGGCGGCCTCGGGATCTGGGAGTTCGCGTTCGCCGCCGTCGTGACCTATGTGGCTTACCGCGGCCTCGAGTCCTGGACGTTCATCGGTATCGCCTGGCTGCTGCACACCGGCTGGGACGTCGTGCATCACCTCAAGGGCGCCCCGATCATCCCGTTCGCCGGGCATTCTTCGTTCGGCTGCGCGATCTGCGATCCGGTGATCGCGATCTGGTGTTTCGCGGGCGGGCGATCGGTGACGGATTTCTTTCGCGCCCGTGTCGGTTCCCGTCGTTCGCGTTCGTCGGTGGGGTGAAGGACCGAACGAAGGGATAGCGAGATGACCGTGATCGTTGCGGGCAAGGTGTACGTCGACCCGGAGGAGCGGGACCGGTACGTGGCCGGGCACCAGGTGATCGTCGAGAAGGCGCGGGCCCACCCCGGATGTCTCGACGTGGTGATCTCGGCGGACACGCTCGAGCCAGGCCGGGTGAACATCTTCGAGTACTGGGAGTCGGAGGAGGTGCTGAACGCCTGGCGCGCGATCTCGCCGGGGCCGACGTATTCCGCCGAGATCCTGGACGGGGAGGTCTTCAAGCACCGGGTTTCCCGCTCCGGACCGCCGTTCGACTGATCGGGCGGCTTGGCCCGTGGGCCGTTCGATGCGAACATACGTTCTATGACGCCCGAGGGTCCTATCCTGCACGCCGACCTGGATTCGTTCTACGCGTCGGTCGAGCAGCGTGACGACCCGAGCCTGCGCGGACGTCCGGTCATCGTCGGCGGGGGCGTCGTCCTGGCGGCCAGTTACGAGGCCAAGGCGTACGGCGTCCGCACGGCGATGGGCGGCGGCCAGGCGCGGCGGCTGTGCCCGCACGCGATCGTGGTCCCGCCTCGGATGCGCGCGTATTCCGAGGCGAGCAAGGCGGTCTTCGAGGTCTTCGGCAACACGACGCCGCTGGTGGAAGGCATCTCGATCGACGAGGCCTTCCTCGACGTCGGCGGGCTGCTGAAGATCGCGGGCACGCCGAGCCGGATCGCCGCGAAGCTGCGGAAGGACGTCCTGGAGCAGGTCGGCCTGCCGATCACCGTCGGCGTCGCGAGGACGAAGTTCCTCGCGAAGGTGGCCAGCGGCGTCGCGAAACCCGACGGTCTCCTCGTCGTGCCGCACGACAAGGAGCTGGAGTTCCTGCATCCGCTCCCGGTCGAGCGGTTGTGGGGCGTGGGCAAGGTGACGGCGCAGAAGCTCCGCGAGCGCGGCGTGACGACGGTCGGGCAGATGGAAGGCTTCGGGGAGAAGGAACTCGTCCGGATGCTCGGCCGCGGCGTCGGCGCCCACCTGCACGCCCTGTCCCACAACGACGACCCCCGGCGCGTGCAGACCGGCCGCCGTCGCCGCTCGATCGGGGCGCAGCGCGCGCTCGGCAGCAGGCCGCGTTCGCCCGCGGAACTCGACGCGACGCTGCTGACGCTGGCCGATCGCCTGTCCCGCCGTCTGCGTTCGGCGCACCGGGTGTGCCGCACCGTCGTGCTGCGGATGCGGTTCGGCGATTTCACCAAAGCGACGCGTTCGCACACCCTGCTGGAGGCGACCGAACAGACCGGTGCGGTCGTCGCGGCGGCCCGTGGCCTGCTCGCCGCGGCGAGACCGCTGATCGACGAACGCGGGCTCACGTTGATCGGGCTCGCGCTCACGAACCTGTCGAAGGACGACGCCATCCAGCTGGCCTTGCCGTTCGGGGCGAAGCCGAGGGACCAGCTCGACGCGACGCTCGACACCGTCCGGGACCGGTTCGGCTCGAAGTCCATCACGCGCGCGGTGCATCTCGGGCAGGCCGAGGAGCCGTGGGTGCCGCTCCTGCCGGACTGAACCCCGTCGCTAGGGTGTCCCGGTGGCGGAAGTCGAGATCTACACCGATGGTGCGTGCAGCGGGAATCCCGGTCCCGGCGGCTGGGGCGCGCTGCTGCGGTACGGCACGGTCGAGAAGGAGATCTACGGCGGGGATCCCGGGCCGACCACGAACAACCGGATGGAACTGACCGCGCCCATCGAGGCGCTGGAAAGCCTGAAGCGCCGGGTCGCGGTCGACATCTACACCGACAGCACCTACGTCCGGAACGGCATCACCAGCTGGGTGCGGAACTGGAAGAACAACGGCTGGATGACCTCGGCCAAGACACCGGTCAAGAACGCCGATCTGTGGCGCCGTCTCGACGAAGCCGCTTCGAAGCACGACGTCGAATGGCACTGGGTCAAGGGCCACGCCGGGCATCCGGAGAACGAGCGAGCGGACCGGCTCGCCGTCAAAGGCGTGGAAGAGGTCGTGGGGCGACCCGTGATCCAGCCCGGCGAGCGGTCCGCTCCGCGGCGCTAGCAGCTGACGTTGACCTTCGCGCCCTTGGCGAAGGAGACGTGCACGTGGTCCATGTGGTTGGCGGTCGCGCCGCCGCGGTCCTCCATGGTGTCCCAGCCGCTGCCGTCGTTGTAGCGCTGGCGCCAGATGACGTAGGTGACGCCGAAGTCCTTCTGGTTGGCCAGGAGGTACTCGGCGATGGCGTTGCCGGTGGCGGTGTCCACCATGAAGTCCAGCGCGAGGCCGGAGGGGTGGTCGCTGGCGTTCGCCCGGCCGGCGACGCCGCCGACGTTCTTGACGCCGAACTTCGCCTTGACGTGGTTTCCGACCTGGGCCACGTGCGGCTTGGTGCCGGCGAGGTCGGTCGAACACGCCGTCGCGGCGGGCACGGTCTTCTTGACCGGCGCGGGGGCCTTGGTCGACGTCGTCGGCTTCGGGGGAGCCGAGGAGGTCGACGGAGGCGGGGTCGTCGTGCTGGAGGAGGGCGGGGTGCTGCTGGTCGACGGCGGGGGAGTCACGCTGGAGACCGGGGGAGCCTGCAGCGCGAGCGCGGCACTTGCCGCTTCGACGTCAGGGGAACCTGCGGTGGTCAGCCACATCGACGCCGGGAGCGCCGTGGCGACCGCTGCCGCGATACCCGCGGGGAGCTTCCACTGCGGAGCCTTGTTCTTGCGATGTCTGCCGGCCATTTCTCTGATCACTCACCACTTCGGGGACGGGAACTCGCGTCGGGGGCCGCGAGCTCCGGGCAACATTACGAAAAGGACACGGCAATGTCACGCCCGAGTGTGTTCGCCCACAGTTACCTTGATCGTTGAACCAAAAGAGGCTCACAGCCGTACAGACACAAGAAGTGCTTTTATGTGACCACCGTGAGTGACGAAGTCAGTCCGCTTTGCAGGACTGGAAGTACATGTCCCCGTCCGGCGAGGTCACGTTCACTCCCGAGGAGCTCGGAGTCCGCGTGGTCGCCGCCGAGGCCGCGATCGTGGTGCAGACCAGCTGGTTGATGGCCTGATTCGACAGTTTTCGCATACTGAACGGCAGCACGATGGCGGTCGGATCGCCCGAGTACACCTCGACCCGCCCCACCTCCGCCGGGACGAACGTGGTGAGCCCCTGCGCGGCTTCCCGCTCCGTCGGTCCCTTCAGCAGCATCGTGAGCGCGCCTTCGGGTGACATGAAACCTTCGGTGGGCCGCGTCACCGGGATGACCCGGCCGTCGGAGACGAAGTACAGCGTCAGACCGTTGCCCACGTTCGGCCCCGTGGTGGCGCGGATCGACGGCCCCGGCCCGGCCGGGACGACGCCGGTCGGCTGGACGCCGCAGGCCGCCACCAGCGCCGCGGCCGCGAGAGCGGGCAGCACCCGGATCCTCCTCATCGCGTCCCTCCTTCGGTCCGGTGCGGCAGGCGCAGGACGAACCGGGCGCCGTGCCCGGTGTCGGCGGCGGTGAGGTCACCGCCGTGCAGGCGGGCGTTCTCCAGCGCGATCGCCAGTCCCAGCCCGCTGCCCTCGGAGCGGGCGCGGGCGGTGTCGGCCTTGGTGAACCGGTCGAACACATGCGGCAGGACCTCGGGATCGATCCCCGGCCCGTGATCTTCGACCTCCAGCGTGACGCCGTCGTCGCCGGCGCGCAGGCGGACTTCGACCGGGGCCGCGCCGTGCCGGAACGCGTTGCCGACGAGGTTGGCCACGATCAGGTCGAGCCGCCGCCGGTCCACCCGGGCGAGAACGCCTTCCGGCAGGTCGGTGACCAGGTCTTCGCCGTCGCGCCAGCCGCGCGCGTCGAGGCTGTCCCGGATCGCCGTCGCGAGATCCCATTCGTCGAGCACGAGTTCGGCGCGGCCCGCGTCGAACCGGGAGATCTCCACCAGGTCCTGGACGAGCCGGGTCAGCCTGCGGGTCTCGCCCGAGACCAGCCGCGCCGCGACGGCGGTGTCCGGCGGCAGCGTCTCCGCGTCCTCGTCCAGGACATCGGTGACCGCGTTCATCGCCGCGAGCGGTGTGCGGAGCTCGTGCGAGACGTCGGCGACGAACCGGCGCGCGTCGGCCTCCATGGCTTTCAGCTCGCCGACCGTACGTTCCAGCTCGGCGGCGGTGTTGTTGAACGTGGTGACCAGTTCGGCCAGCTCGTCGGATCCCTTGGCGGGCAGCCGGACGTCGAGCCTGCCTTCGCCGAGCTGGGCGGCGGCGGTGTTGAGCGCCCGGACCGGCCGCAGCACCTGTCTCGCCGCGAGCAGGGCGAGCGCGGCGGCCAGCGGCAGCACCAGCGCGGCCGTCTGCCAGGCGGATCTCGCGAGTTCTTCGATGGCCTTTTGCTGCTGGACGAGAGAGGTGAGCGAGTACACCTCGACGCCGCTGGGCCCCATCAACCCGTCCGGCTGCCGCACCAGCACCGGCAGGCCGACCAGGAGTTCGGGGATGGGTTCCGGGCTGGCGTCGCGGTTCACCCGCTGGAACTGGATCCGGGTGTTGTTCGCGATGCTCTGCCGCAGCTCGAGAGAGAAGGTGGTCAGATCCGGGCCGTTGACCGACCGCAGGTTCCGGTAGACCGCGACCGCGTTCAACCGCAGGCTGCCCGCGAAGTCGTTGAGCTGTTCCTGTGTCGGCGGCGTGGACAACGGGCGGGTGTAGGCGCTGACCCGGTCCTTCAGCTGGTCCATCGCCGCGTCTTGGACGGATTTGAGGATCGCGTTCCTTGCCGAGACGTAACTGACCCCCGCCGTGGCCGCCGCCCCGATGATCGTCATCGCCGCGAAGGCCAGGATGAGCCGGGGCCGCAGCCCGGAGAGCAGCCTCATGAACGGCCGAATCGGTACCCGAAGCCACGGACGGTCTGGACGTGTTCGGGTTTCGCGGGCACGTCTTCGATCTTCGCGCGCAGCCGCTGGACACAGGCGTCGACCAGCCGCGAGTCGCCGAGGTAGTCGTGATCCCAGACGGCGGAGAGGATCTGCTGGCGGCTGTAGACCTGCCCCGGCGTGCGCGAGAGCTCCAGCAGCAGCTTCAGCTCGGTCGGGGTCAGCGAGACCGGCTCGCCGTTCTTCGTGACCACCAGCCCGGCCCGGTCGATGACCAGACGGCCGTGCCGTTCCCCGCCGGGTTCGTCGTCGTTCGCGGGTTTCTCACTCACCGCGCGCCGCAGCACGGCCCGGATCCGGGCGTCGAGCACGCGGGGTTCGATCGGCTTGGTCACGTAGTCGTCGGCGCCCGCCTCCAGGCCGGCCACGATGTCGAAGTCGTCGCTGCGGGCGGTGAGCATGATGATCGGCACCTCACCGGCCGAGCGGATGCGGCGGCAGGTCTCGAAGCCGTCGATCCCGGGGAGCATCAGGTCCAGCACGACGATGTCGGGCTGGAACACCCGCAGTTTCTCCAGCCCGAGCTCACCGCTCTCGGCGGTGTGGACGGTATGCGCCTGCCGGCGCAGCGCGAGTTCCAGCCCCTCCCGGACGGACGCGTCGTCTTCGATCAAAAGGACACTTGCCACGCCGCCATTATTCGGATGTCGCCGCGCGTGTGCGACTCGGCTCGATCTTGTAGCAGAACCATGACATTGTCCGGACCTCCCGGCTAAACGGCGTGGGGACAGTGAGACGCATGGCCCTACTCACCCACGAAGCGAAGCCGACCCCCGCCCACCGTCCGCTGCCGGGACGGCACGCCGAGCCGAGGCGCACCCTGTCCAGAGCAGTGTTCCAGCTCGCCACCGGACTGGGACTGGCCGCCGCGTTCGTCGTGACCTACGTGCTCTTCGTGCACACGTCGGCCGGGCAGCTCGCGGAAAACGGCGTCGTTCGCAGCGCGCAGTCCGGTCGGTGGTCCACAATGGACTGGTCGGGACCGCTGCGCGATCAGGACATGGTGCTCGTCATCGGCGCCGCCGGGATCGTGCTCGTCGTACTGGCGCTGCTCCGGCGCAAACCCGGCCTTCTGATCCCCGCGCTGAGCGTGCTCGTGCTCCCGCTCGTCGCCGCGCAGTTGCTCAAGCTCTACGTCCTCGTCCGCCCCGAACTGCCCGACGGCGGTCGCGGGCCGGGGCACAACAGTTTCCCGAGCGGACACGTCAGCGCCGCCATGGCCATTCTGATGGCCCTCGCTTTGGTTCTGCCCCAACGGTTTCGCCCGGTGATCGTCGGGATCGGCGGGGTCGCCGTCGCCTGGGTCGCGTCGTCGACCATCGCGCTGGGCTGGCACCGGCTCAGTGACACGGCGGGCGCCTGCCTCCTGGGCGCGTCGTTCGCCTGCCTTCTCGCCGCCTGGCTGACCACCCGGCGCCGAGACCTGCGCCGCACCCCGGCCGCGCTGGTGGCGCTGGCCACGGTGCTGCCCACCGGGATCGTCCTGATCGGCTTCGCGGTGCTGAGCACGGCGACCGACGGCGCCGCCCAGTTCGTCGCCGCGCTGGTGCTGGCCGCCCTCGCCGCGGTGGGCATCGTGCTGGTCGCGCTGTGGCCGTTGCGCGGATCCGCGTTCGAACGGCGGACCGGCGTGGAGACCCGCGTGGTCGACGACCTGCTCGAGACTCGCCTCGTGACCCGCCGCTGACGCGGGCTTCAAGACGTAACTCGCGTGATTCAAGGCGTAACTCGCGTGATTGGAGCCGTAACTCACGAGTTACGGCTCCAATCACGCGAGTTACGCGCCTGGACACGCGAGTTACGTCAATCCCGGCGTGAGTCTCCGGCCCTGCTCAAGGGCGACATCGGGGCCCGCGGCGAAGGAGGAACGACGGAAGGCGCCATGACCACGCGGTTGCGCCCGTTCCGTTTCGCTTGGTACATCGCCGAGTCGGCCGCACGGAACAGCTCGCCGTAGTCCGTCGAGTGCTCGGGCGAGAGCCCGACGCCGATCGACACGGTGCAGCCGAGGATCGGTCCCACCGCGCGGGGTTCGTTGGTGGCATGTCCGCTGGCGAGCTCGGTCAGGCCGGTGATGGCGGTCTTCGCGACGGCCTCCCGGATCCGCTCGGCGATCCGCATCGCCACTTCGCGGGTGGTGTCCGGCAGCAGTACCGCGAACTCCTCGCCACCCCACCGCCCGACGACGTCGGTGGCGCGGGTGTTCTGCCGCAGCACGGCGCTGACGCAGCCGAGCACGATGTCGCCGCCGGAATGCCCGTACTTGTCGTTCCACTGCTTGAAGTGGTCGAGGTCCAGCATCAGGAACGCGGTCGGCCGCCGGTCGGTCTGGTCTTCGAGCAGCCGCAGGGCGGCAGGGGCGTGGAAGGAGTCCTCGGTGAGCAGCCCGGTCTTCCGGTCACGCTGGCTGCGCGCGATCGTGTCCGCCAGCGCCTGCGAGAGCCGGGTCGAGCGCAGCGCGACACCGATCATCACCAGCGGCACCAGTGCGATGTTGACCGCGCCGAGGATCGTGGTGCACGCGGCCAGTTGCAGCGCGTAGACGAAGTCCGCGTTGTCGGCCCAGCTGCCGATCAGCTTCTGCCGCCGCCAGCCGCCCCACGCCAGGCCGCGCGCGATGCTGATCAGGAGGGTTTGCGACGCGAAGTACCAGAGCGCGGCGCCCACCAGCGCGACGGCGGCCATCACGATGTCCTCGGCCCGCTGGGGGAGCGTGCCCGAAGCGAGCCAGGCGTGCAGTGACGTCAGTTCGGTGATCGTGTGCACGCCCAGGATCGACGCGGCGTGCGCGGCGGTGGTGAAGAGGAACGTCGTCATCGCCTTGTGCGCGATGGAGTAGCGCTGCACACGCACCATCAGCAGCAGCACGAGCGACAACGTGGGCGGCAGCAGGACGGCCGCGCTGCCCAGCCAGACGGCGGTCTGGTCGATGTGCTCGCCGCGCCGGTCGTCGGCGCGGCGCTGTTCCTCGGGATGCTGCGTCTGGACGAGGTACCAGATCGTGCAGCCGGCGATCACACCGAAACGGACGAGGTCCGTGGCGGTGACGGAGTCCTTGAAACCGCTGTACAGGGCCCAGACGGCGACCGCGATCTCGGTGCCGAGCATCCAGAAGACCGCCGCGGGCGGCAGCCGCCACAGTTCCCATCCCGCCGGATGCCGCAGGGTGTTCCAGGCGCGTCCGCGCAGCCGCCAGACGCGGGCGGCGGCGAGGCCGACGGTGTCGGCGAAACCCCGGAGCGAACCGCGCGGGCGCTCCGAGACCGGGTCACGGTCGTGCTCGGTGAACTCGCTGACGAGGGTCACCTCCATCCGTCACACACCGCACCCGCTCGATCTTGCTGGGTCACCACGAGGGGGTGACAGGGGGACCGCGTTGACGATCGCGTGAGACAGGCCGATGCCTGCGTTCGCCGGACGCGATACCGCCACAAGCTGGCATGGTGACTCGTATGCCTGATGCCGCATACGACGACGCCGCGGTCCCCGTGATGTTCGGCCCGGAATTCGACAGGGATCCCTCGCCCGCATACGAATGGCTCCGGGCGAACGCCCCGGCGTTCCGGCTCCCGCTCCCCGGCGACACCTGGACCTGGCTGCTGACCCGGCACGCGGACGTCGTCTCCGCGATGGCCGATCCCCGGTTGTCCAAATGCCCGTCCGTCGCGGCGGAACACTGGCGCAAGGCCAACCTGGGCCTGCCCGCCGACCACCGGCCGTCGCTCATCGGGCATATGAACAACTTCGAGGGCGAGGAGCACGCGCGGCTGCGCAAGGCCTGCGCCGGCGCGTTCGGCCCTCGGCGGTTGCAGCATATGCGCGACCGCACGCATCGGCTCGCGAACGAACTGCTGGACCCGATCCTGGACCGGGGTGAGGGCGACCTCGTCGAGGATTTCGCGTACCCGCTGGGAATCCGGTCGATCTGCGAGCTGATCGGCATCCCGGACACCCTGCTGGACGAGGTCCGCCCGCCGGCGCTGGTGGTCGCCGCCGGCGACGTCACCGACATGGCGTCGATGCTCAAGGCGACCGACGATCTGGACGCGTTGCTCGCCGACGTCGTCGCCCGCAAACGCGCCGAACCCGGGGCGGACCTGATCAGCGACCTGCTCACGCAGGAAGCCGCCGGGAAGCTGACCGACGAAGAGGTCGCCGCGACGGCGTTCCTCTCCTTGATCGCCGGGCACGAGACGACGATCAGCCTCATCGCGTCCACCGCGCTGACCCTCATCACACATCCGGAGGAGGCGGCCCGCGCCCGCGCCGATGGCTCGTATCTGACGCTCGTCATCGAAGAGGTCCTGCGCCGCGACACCCCGCTGCAGAACACCAGCTGGCGGTTCGTCACCGAGCCGATGGAACTCGCCGGGCAGCGGATGGAAGCGGGCGATCCGATCCTGTTGTCGTTGCTGGCGGCCAACCGCGATCCGGAGGTCCACCCCGAACCGCTCGCCTTCCGCCCTGGCGAGCGGCCGGTGCGGCACGTGGCCTTCGGCGTCGGCCCGCATATCTGCATCGGCGCCGCGCTCGCGCGCATGCAGGCGTCCGCAGCCCTGGAGACGCTGTTCGGCCGCGCGCCGTCGATGACGCTGACCGTGCCGGAAGACCGGCTCGTGTGGTGGCCGAGCGCGATCACCCGCGGCCTGCACAACCTGCCGGTGAAGCTCTAGGCCGGAGCTGAAGGCGCTGTTTGCGGAGGGGCCGTGAGTGGCGATTCGGGTTAGAACCCGAATCGCCACTCACGACCCCGGTCGAAAACCGGACATGGCAGCGTAAGCCGAACGGCCACTCAAGCTCTGCCCCTTCGGACAGTCGACGATATCCGGTTCGAATCATCAAGAGCGACACCGACCAGCGGATATTCGACGTTGCCGGGACCCTGGCGCCTAGTACAGGAAGGGGTCCTTCATGTACTTCAACGCGCTCTAAACCGCGCCTTCGAGGCGGCCCCGCAGCACGCTCGCCTTCCGGTCGTCGAGATCCATGACGAGCTGGAGCGCGTCGCGCCAGGCGGTCATGGCCTCATCGGCCCGCCCCCGCGCGGCCAGCGCGCAGCCGCGTTCGTCGAGTGCGTCGGCCTGCCCCCAGACGTCGCCGCAGTTCCGGTAGGCGGTCAGCGCCTGCTCGCAGTACGCGAGCGCCTGGTCCAGATCGCCGAACCGGCGGCCGGTCCTGGCGAGCGGCACCAGCGCGAAACCCATGCCGTGCTGGTCCGCGTCCTTCGCGTACGCCTCGAAGGCGCGGAGCCCGTGGTCGAGAGCGAGGTCGCGTTCGCCGAGATCGCGGTACGCACGGCCGAGGTGGACCCGCGCGGTCGCTTCACCGAGCCGGTAGCCGATCCGCGCGTTCACCTCGACGCTCTTTTCGGCCAGCCGCACGGCTTCGGCGTAGTCCTCCCGCTCGTGCGCGATGTTCCCGAGCCCGACCAGCGCCCAGCCGAGGCTCGGGTTCTCGCCGATCTCATCGGCGATCTCGACGGCTTGGCCGAACAGTTCGTGCGCTCGGTCGAGGTCGCCGCGCCGCCGGTGCGCCTCGGCGAGGTTGATCGCCGACCACGCCAGCCCGCCGAGGTCGTCGCCCGCCTTCGCGGACTCGATCGCGACTTCGTGGCTGGAGATCCACGTCTGCCATGGCCTGCCGAGCAGGTGGTAGTCGAACAGTTCCACCGGCAGCCGCCAGCCGATCTCGTACAACCCGTGGTCCAGCGCCAGCCGGGCGACGCCGGTGATGCTCGGCATCTCCGACGCGCACCAGATGTAGGCCTCGTCGAAGGTGGCGAACCGGAGCGGCTCGACGCCTTCGGGTGCGGGACCGAGGTCGACGTGGTGGTCACGGGCCGGGGTGAGCGTCCAGCTCGCCGCGTTGGCCGCGTGGAGATACCAGTGGGTCAGCCGGGAGACCGCCGCCTGCCGCTCGTCCCGCCATTGCCCGGCTGCGGCTTCTTCGGCGGCGTAGACGCGGAGCAGGTCATGGAAGCGGTAGTACCGCGCGCCGATCTGCTGGACGAGATGGGCCTGCACGAGTTTGTCGAGAAGCCGGCGCGCGTCGTGTTCGGGCAGCCCGGCGAGTGCGGCCGCCGCGCCCGCGGTGAACCGCGGGCCGGGGTGGAGGCCGAGCAGCCGGAACATGCGGGCGGTGTCGGCCTCCAGCGCGCGGTAGGACCAGCTGAACGCGGCCCGGACGCCGACCGCGTCGTCGTCGACCGCGAGCAGTTCCAGCCGCCGCCCCTCGGCGACGAGTTCGCGGGCGAGCTCGCCGACACTCTGATGCGGATGCGTGGCGACCCGTTCGGCGGCGATGTTCACCGCGAGTGGCAGCGCCGCGCACAGCCGGACGAGCCTGCCGACACCTTCGGGATCGCCCGCCGCGCGTTCGTCGCCGATGAGGTCGGCCATGAGTCGCGTCGCTTCGAGTTCTTCCAGCGGTTCCAAGGAAACCTGGACCGCGCCGCTGCCGACGACCAGTCCGGACAGCCGGCGTCTGCTGGTGATCAGCACGGTGGTGTCCGGCGTGCCGGGCAGCACCAGCCGCACCTGCTGCGAGTCGAGGGCGTTGTCCAGCACCACGAGCGCGCGCTGGCCGCGCAACAGGCCGCGCAGGAGCGCGAGCCGCATGTGCTCCTCGGCGGGGATGCGGTCGGGGCGGACACCGAGGCAGCGCAGGAGGTCGTCGAGGATGTCGGCGGGTTGCGCGGGGGAGCCCGCCGCGTAGCCGCGCAGATCCGACCAGAGGACGCTGTCGAACTCCTCCTGGCGCCGGTTCGCCCAATGCAGGACGAGCGCCGTCTTCCCGACGCCGGGCGGCCCGGCGACGAAGACCACTTTGGCCGCTTCGGTGAACACTTTTTCGTCGAGCAGGGCGAAATGTTCCGCACGGCCGACGAAATGGCCCGGCGGCGGTGGAAGGTGCACATACGGTTCGGCGCGGGCGGCTTCGGCGAGCACGATCAGCGTCCCGCCGGCCCCCAGCGCGCGATCGCAGGCCGCGGCGAATTCCGCGCTCGGCGGGGTGAGGCCGCGTTCGACCCGGCTGATCAGACTTTTGTCGACATAGGCGAGTTTCTGGAGATCGCGCAACGCCAGTCCGACGTCCTGCCTCCGCTGTCGCAGTGCGCGCCCGAACGTCAACGCGGCCGTGGAAACCGGTCTCGGTTCCGCGCGTGCTTTCCCGGTCTCACCGGATCTGGCGGAGCCGGAATTCTCGGTCACCAGAAGCACCTTTCTCCCCGCTTCGCGGCAGATCGTGCCACAACCTTCCCATTGCCTGGGTCACAACACGGACACCGGGTGTGCGGAGGTGCGAAGACAGCCCGCAAACTGAGCGAGAACGCGCCCGTTCCCCACCGGTGCGCCAGTCGAAAGGGAGGTGGATCATGCGCGACCGCGAAATGTGAGCAGGCCCTGTTCCGCCTTGCGAACAACCGGGCGAGTACTGATCTCCTCGGAAACCGGTCGTGGCCGCCTTTCCCGGCGGCCACGGCCGGGACCCTTTCGGAACATGTAGGAGCGCTTAACGTCGGTGTAGATCTTTTCACTTGTCCTGACGAGTCGCCCGAGGCAGCTTGGAGAGGTATCGAAGCGGCCCGGCGAAAGGAAACAAGTGGGCATCGGCGCGCCGGGAACCCTGGTCCGGATGGGTGTTCTCGCCCTGTTGTGGGGATCGGGGTTCCTCTGGATCAAACTCGCGCTGACCGGGCTTCCGCCCGTTCAGGTCACCGTCATCCGCTGCGCCCTCGGCGCGGCCGTCCTTCTCGTGCTGAGCCGCTGGGCCGGGCAACGCCTCCCGCGCGGCCGCCGGATCTGGGGCAGGCTCCTCGTCGCCGCCTTCTTCTGCAACGCCTTGCCGTTCGCGTTGTTCAGCGTCGGTGAACTGACCGTCGACTCCGGTGTCGCGGGGGTGATGAACGCGACGACCCCGTTGTGGTCGTTGCTGATCGGCATCGGGATCGGCACCGAACGCCGGATCACCGTGTTCCGGATGGGCGGGCTGATCCTCGGTTTCAGCGGCATCCTGCTGATCTTCGCGCCCTGGCAGAAAAGCGGCCTGCTCGGCTGGGGGACACTGGCCCTGCTCGGCGCCGGCATCAGCTACGCCATCGCTTTCGCTTACATGGGAAGGAAACTCGTCGGCGAAGGCGGCCCGATCGCGATCTCCGCCGCTCAACTGCTGACCGCCACCGGGTTGAGCGCGCTCGCCCTGCCGTTCGACGCGGCACCGGCCGGACCGCTGAACGTGACCGCGTTGATCGCCGTCGTCGTCCTCGGCATCTTCGGCACCGGCGTCACGTTCTACCTCAACTACCGGCTCATCGCCGACGAAGGCGCCACTTCCGCGGCGACCGTCGGCTACCTGCTGCCGGTCGTCTCGGTCGCGCTGGGCGCGATCGTGCTCGGCGAGGACCTCGGCCCGCGGGTGCTCGCCGGGATGGCGGTGGTGCTGCTCGGAGTCGCGCTGACGCGTTACGTGAGGTCTTCGGCGAGCAAATCCATCAACAGCCCGTCGTGCCAGCCGTCGCCATCGGTGTCGCGTTCGTAGCCGCGCATCACCCCGACCTCGCGGAAGCCGACGGCCTTGTAGCAGCGGATGGCGGCGTCGTTGTCCACGGCGGGATCGATCACCAGCCGGTGGTGCCCGCGATCGTGCAGCAGGTGGCGGGCCATCGTGCGGACGGTGTCCGTGCCCAGCCCGCGGCCGTGCGCGGCCGGATCGAGGAACAGATCGACCGACGCGTGCCGGTACATCGGGTCCTCCTCCTCGCCGTATTGGACGAAACCGCGGACGACGCCTTCCTCGAGGACGGTGAAGCAGGCCGTCGTGGGGTCGTCGAACGGCCAGGTGGGGGAGTCGTCGACCGAACCCCAGCGAGCCCCGACCTCGGCCGTGCCTCGGATCCGCCGCAGATCGGCGACGTGGGCTTCGGTGACCGGGGTCAGCGTCACGATCTCCCCGCGCAACTCGGTGGTCAGTTCCCGCTCCGTCCACTCGTACGAATGGCGCCAGTCTAGGGAGAAATCGGCGGGGGCGCCGCCGGAACAGCACGGAGAGAGGGTGTCTTCCCGGCCCGGATCAGGTATCAACGAAAGGGAAGGTGGAGGTGGGTCATGGGGAACCCGATCGAGGGACTTCGTCCGGTGGAAGAACTGGCCGACGGCGGCCCGACGGCCGTGCGGGCCGCGGTGCTGCGCAAGGCGACCGAAGCGGTCGTCGGGAACGCCCGCGACGCGACGGATTGCCGGATGCTGCTGGAGATGCTGGGGCTGCATTCCGAGCCGTCGGTCCGGGCAGGCGATCAGGCGGCTTGAGCCCCGGCGGAGCCGCGCTGCTCAACGGCGCGGCAACACGCAGAATTCGTTGTCCTCCGGGTCGGCCATGACCACCCAGTGATCCGATTCGGGGTCCTCGACGATCCTGGCACCGAGTGACACGAGCCTCGCGACCTCCTCGCGTTGCTCGAGTTCGGTGGGGGCGAGGTCGAGGTGCAGCCGGTTCTTGCCCGACTTCCCCTCGGGGACCGGCTGGAAGAGCAGGCTCGGCACGTCCGGGCTCTTCAACTCGACATAGGTCACGCCGTGACCGTCGGTCCAGCGTTCGGTTTCGGGATAGCCGAGTGCTTCCTTCCAGAACGCGGCCAGTGCTTCTGCCTCACGGCAGTCGACGGCGACGGCGATCATCCGGGTTCGCATGATTCCACGGTGGCACGGAGCGGCGAGGTTTGCCGGATGCGCGGACGGGCATCCGGCGGAGAACTGGTCCACTCGCCGAAGGGAGCACCATGAAGGCCGTCACCTGGCACGGGAAACGTGATGTCCGGGTGGACACCGTCCCGGATCCGAAGCTGGTCGAGCCGACCGACGCCATCGTACGCATCACCTCGACCGGTATCTGCGGCTCTGACCTGCACCTTTACGAGGTCCTCGGCGCTTTCATCGACGAGGGCGACATTCTCGGGCACGAGCCGATGGGCGTCGTCGAAGAGGTCGGCGCCGAAGTGACGAACCTGAAACCCGGTGACCGGGTCGTGGTGCCCTTCAACATCTCCTGCGGCCACTGCTTCATGTGCGACCGCGGTCTGCAATCGCAGTGCGAGACCACGCAGGTCACCGACCACGGCAAGGGCGCGGCACTGCTCGGCTACACCAAGCTCTACGGCCAGGTCCCCGGCGGCCAGGCCGAATACCTGCGGGTCCCGCAGGCCCACTACGGCCCGATCAAGGTGCCGGACGGCCCGCCGGACGAGCGGTTCGTGTATCTCTCGGACGTCGTGCCCACGGCTTGGCAGGCCGTCGATTACGCGAATATCCCCGAAGGCGGCACGGTCGTGGTCTTCGGGCTCGGCCCGATCGGCCAGTTCTGCTGCCGGATCGCGAAACACCGGGGCGCGGGCAAGGTGATCGGCATCGACCTGGTGCCCGAACGGCTCGCGAAGGCCGCCTTGACCGGCGCCGTCACCTACGACACGCGGGAGCACAAGCGTCTCGGCGACCTCATCCGCGAGACCACCGGCGGCCGGGGCGCGGACTCGGTGATCGACGCCGTCGGGATGGAGGCGCACGGTGCCCCGGTCGGGCGACTGGCGCAGAATCTCGTCGGTCTCCTGCCCGATCCGATCGGCGCGAAGATCACCGAAAAGGCCGCGATCGACCGGCTCAGCGTGCTGTACGCGGCCATCGACTGTGTCCGGCGCGGCGGCACGATCTCGCTGAGCGGCGTCTACGGCGGCATGGTCGACCCGCTGCCGATGATGGATCTCTTCGACAAGCAGATCACCTTGCGGATGGGGCAGGCCAACGTCCGGCACTGGCTCGACGACATCATGCCGCTGATCGCCGACCCCGCCGACCCGCTCGGTGTCGAGGGCTTCGCGACGCACAAGCTGCCGCTGGCGCAGGCACCGCACGCCTACGAGATCTTCCAGAAGAAGCAGGAGGGCGCGGTCAAGATCCTCCTCGAACCGTCTGCGGCCTGAGGTGTCGGCTCGCGGATGGCGGGTATCCGTAGGCGGATCCTGACGAAAGGAGCGAAGGGATGACCACGGCACGAGAGATCATGACCGCCGACGCGACCTGTGTGTCCGCGTCCGACACCGTGCTCGACGCCGCGAAGAAGATGGCCGCCGAGTCGGTCGGCGCACTGCCGATCTGCGGTGAGGACGGCAAGCTCAAGGGCATGCTGACCGACCGCGACATCGTGGTGAAGGTCCTCGCCGAAGGCAAGGACCCGAGGGCGCTGCACGCCTCGGAACTCGCTCAGGGCGAGGCGGTGACGATCGGCGCCGACGACGACGCCGAGGCGATCATGCGCACCATGGCGAACCACAAGGTCCGGCGTCTGCCGGTGATCGACGGCCACAAGCTGGTCGGCATCGTGGCGCAGGCCGACGTGGCGAGGGCGCTGCCCAACCCGGACAGCGGCGAACTGGTGGAAGCGCTGTCCTACGACTGACCGGCCATACTCCTTCGGTGGCGTTCTTCGACATCGAAGGTTATGCACCCGTGTGGCTCTCCGGACTCGAGACGATCCGGAGGGCGCACGGGGATCGTTTGCGCGCGTTGGTGGGCGAACGGCTCCAGCGCGTCCACCTCACCTGGTTCGTCGAGTACGCCGAGTGGCTTTCGGACGCGCCCGTGGTGGTGGACTTCGGTGCCGAGCGGCTGGAGATCACGCACTGGAAGTTCGACGAGCTTTCCCTGACCTGGAACACGATCGACCCGTACGGCAGGTCCGCATGGGACTGGGGTGACCCGGCCGAGCCCAGCCCGCTCCGGTGGCGGCAGGACGTCCACCCGGAACTGTCCGCTTTGGAGGGTCAGGTACTGCAGGATGTCGAGCTCCTGCAATCCGTGAGCCGGGACATGGCCGGACGCATGGTGGCGCTCGGGTTTGTCTTCCCGCGGGGCCGGTTCACCGTCTTCAACGCGCTCGACGAGAACGGCATCGAGTTCGTCGAGCCGGACTCCTCCTACCGGAGGCATTCCCTGGCGGGCTGAAAACGGGATGCGGCGGTCTTCGATCTTGGCGATACTTCCCGGCATGTCCCGGATCAAGCTGGCCGAAGCGCTCGCCTTGCGCGCCGACGCGACCAAGAAGGTGGAGGCACTGCGCTCCCGGATCGTCGACAACGCGCGGCACCAAGAGGGCGAGGAACCGTCGGAAGACGCGTCCGCACTACTCGTCGAGGCCGAAACCGCTTTGGACGAACTGGAATCGCTGATCCAGCGGATCAACCGGACCAACGCCGCGACCCCGCTCGGGGACGGCACGATCACCGACGCGATCGCGCGCCGCGACGTCCTCCGCCTCCGGCACGGGGTGCTCACCGCGGCCGCAGACGCCGCGGCCGGTCGCAACCAGGGCGGCTACGGCCGCCAGCTCCGTTCGGAACTCCGGTATCTCTCCGCGCTTCCGGTCGCGGAACTGCGGTCCCGCGCGGACCGTGTCGCGGGGGAGATCCGGGTGGTCGACGTCGAGATCCAGCGCACCAACTGGGAGACCGATCTCCTGGACTGAACGTGGAAAGCAGGTAGCCCTCCGGGAAGCGGGCACAAGCCGAGGGCCGGCGGTACTCCGGCCCACCTCCTGGCACGTGGCGGGCAGCGTGGGGTTCGACTCCCCGATCACAACTCCGCCCAGCACGACGCACAGGTGACGGCGCAAACGGCACAGTTCATCACCACGTGCCGGTCCCGGAAGGCGAGGGTGGGTACGGGGTCTTTCCACGATCCGGCGGTTCCGCACCGCATTCCCCTCCGCACAGTGGTGTTCCCGACACCCGTCACTCGGTCGAGGCATGGGCGGAGCTGATCGACTCTGTGCCAAGGTGAAGAGCGGAACAACCCAAGAGCCCAGGTGGTGACCCCGGATGGCACTGAAGATCGGTTACAAGGCGTCGGCCGAGCAATTCGGCCCGCGCGACCTCGTCGAGTACTCCGTGCTCGCCGAGCAGGTCGGGCTGGACAGCGTGATGGTCAGCGACCATTTCCAGCCCTGGCGGCACCAGGGCGGGCACGCGCCGTTCTCGTTCGCGTGGATGGCGGCGGTCGGCGAACGCACCGAGAGGGTCGTTCTCGGCACCAGTGTGCTGACGGCGACCTTCCGCTACAACCCTGCCGTGGTGGCACAGGCGTTCGGCACCCTCGGCAGCCTGTACCCGGGCCGCGTACTGCTCGGTGTCGGCAGCGGCGAGGCTCTCAACGAGGTCGCGGTCGCCCGCATCGAGTGGCCCGCGTTCAAGGAGCGGTTCGCACGGCTGCGCGAGGCGATCGAGCTGATGCGCAAACTGTGGACGGAAGAGCGCGTCACGTTCGAGGGCGAGTACTTCCAGACCACCGACGCCACCGTCTACGACCGTCCCGAGGGCGGCGTGCCGATCTACATCGCGGCAGGCGGCCCGGTGATGGCGAAATACGTCGGCAAGCAGGGTGACGGCTTCATCTGCACCAGCGGCAAGGGGATGGAGCTTTACACCGAGAAGCTGCTGCCCGCGGTCGCGGAAGGCGCGGAGCAGGTCGGCCGCGGCACCGGCGACATCGACAAGATGATCGAGATCAAGCTGTCCTACGACCCGGATCCGGCGCAGGCGCTGGAGAACACCCGGTTCTGGGCGCCGCTCTCGCTGACGCCGGAGCAGAAGGCGGGCATCGAGGACCCGGCCGAAATGGAGAAGGCCGCGGACGCGCTGCCGATCGAGCAGGTCGCTCGCCGCTGGATCGTCACCTCCGACCCGGCCGACGCCGTCGAGCAGATCAAGCCGTACGTCGAGGCGGGCTTCAACCACCTCGTCTTCCACGGCCCCGGCCACGATCAGGAGCGGTTCCTGCGCTCGTTCTCCGAGCAGGTCGTCCCGGGTCTCCGCGAACTCGGCTGACCCGGCGCGGGCGGCGGCACCGCGCGGACGGTGCCGCCACCCGGCTCCCGGGTGGTGAGACCTTGTCGACCCGTCCCGGTGAACGATCCGCTGCTGTGCGACCAAGGGCCGGATCGCCTGGAACATCGTGACGTCCTATTCGGACAGCACGGCAAGCTGCGAAGGGGTGCTCGCCCTGTCCGGCTGTTCACCGACCTCGTGGTCCCGGAATTGCGGCAGTGCGGATCGGGCGCCGCGTTCGCGAGCATCCCGCCGGCGATCAGGACTCGGTGACGAGTTTGCCGATCTCCTGGTCGAAGTCGAACCATTCCGGCTCGGAGCCGGCGGGCACGATGTCGTAGGTGCGGTCGAGGAATTCGGCCAGTTCCTGTGCCGGGGCTTCGAGGACCGCGCAGCCGTCGGGCGCGCTGAGGGCGAAGATCACGATCGAGGTGTCGTCCGCCGGGCTGATGATCACGTCGCCCTCACCCGATGGAGTGAGGAGTCCGTCAGCGAGGAGGTCACGGCCGAACATCCACCGAACCGTCCCCCCGCCCGAGTGGTAGGCCACCACGACGGCGTAGGGATCCTCCGGGTCGTATTCGAGATCGGCCTGGACCGGGAGCGGGTCCGCACCGAAAGTGCGCAGGCCGAAGACGATCGTCCCCCGGATGAGGTCGCTTTCCTTGTCCAACGCTTCAGCCCCTTACGTTCGGTTGCTGTTGATCTTCAGCTATTGATAACGCAATGTGAAGCCTTTTCGTGACCCGAGTTGACAAGGTTCACACGTTCGGCTGAGAGCTGCGTCTCAGGTGCTCACGGACGGTTCCTGCCGGGCACGTGGGGTGAGCAAGCCGGGAATGCGATCATTCGTGCAAAAGAAAGAGATTCCGCACGTGCATATTCCGGTGAATGAAAATAGCCAACCGTTCGGCGGAGTGCATCGGTATTTGTCGTGGTTAGCATCATTGTGCGTCGTTCGCGTATTCCAGGAGATCGGCGTTGCTCCGTCCTGGACCTTGACGAGCTTGATCGTTGTGGATCGGGAGGGAGCGATAATGGGCGTACGAATCACCGTCACCATTCCGGTGCGTCGACCAGGCGCGTCGCCGTGATCGACCGGTTGCCGCTGCGCGTCGGGCGGCCCGATATCGACCGGCTGGAGGGCGTCATCGCCGCGCTCCGGGCGCGCGACTACCGGGAAGGCGGCGGGTCCTGCCGGGAACTGCTGCGCGTGCTCGAGCCCTATGGTTCGGCACTGCGACGGGGAATGATGTCCGATCAGCTGGCCAGGCGGCTGGCGGGAGTGGTCGCGGATCTGCACAACCTGAGGGGCTGGACGGAATTCGACTCCGGCCGCCCTGTCCGGGCGGAGCGGCACTTCCGCTGCGCGCTCGGGCTCGCGGCGGAGGCGGGCAACGACGACCTCGTCGCCAACGTCCGTTACCGGCTCGGCCGGATGTATCTGCATCATCGCACTCCGGCGGAGGCGCTCGAGCAGTTCGGTCATGGGCAGGTCGCGGCGCGCCGGGCGGGAAGGTCGTTGTCGCAGGCGATCCTGTCGGCGAACGAGGCTTGGGCTTATGCGCTGCTCGGTGACGTGCGCCGGGCGCTGGACAAGCTTTCCCTTGCCCCGGAACAGTTCGCGGAGTCCGTCGGGGACGCGGTCCCGTCGTGGTCCGCCTTCTTCACGGCCAATGACCTCGCCGCGATGATCGGCACGGTGCGCACCGAACTCGCCAGGCTCGTCGACGTCCGGCACAGCCGGGAGGCCATCCCCGCACTCACCGAGGCCATCGACGGCTACGGCCCGGACATGGTGCGCAGCCGGTCGCTGACGATGATCTGGCTGGCGGTCGACCACGCGCTGGAAGGCGACCTCGACCGCGCGGCGGAGGTCGGTCTCGCCGCGATGGAGATCGCGGACGGAATCCGTTCCGCCCGGACACTAGACCGTTTGCGGCCGCTGTCGGAAAGCGTGCGGAGGCGGGTGGGTGACATTAATGCACGGGATCTTCTTGACCGGATCGCAACATTTCGGGCCAGCGCCTGAGCGTCGGAGAATAGGTGGAGGAATGACCGGATCAATTTCGCCGGGCGTAGGCTCGCGGGCATGAAACGGACTTCGTTCGCGCAGTGGCCGTGTTCGATCGCGCGCACCATGGACCTGCTCGGCGACTGGTGGACGCCGCTGGTCCTGCGGGAGGCCTTCTACGGGATCCGCCGGTTCGACGAGTTCCAGCAGGAGCTCGGTATCGCGCGGAACACCCTCGCCGACCGGCTGCGCCGCTTGGTCGGGGAGGGGCTGCTGGAAAAGCGCGCCTACCAGGCCGACCCGGTCCGTTACGACTACGTCCTGACCGAGAAGGGCGCGGATTTCTACGGTGTGCTCGCGGCGATGTCGCGCTGGGGCGACCGCTGGCTCGCCGAGGAGGCCGGGCCGCCCATCGCCCTCCACCACGAGACCTGCGGGCGCGATACGCACGCCGAGGTCGTCTGCGCGCACTGCGCCGCGCCGCTCACCGCCGAGAACACCCGTGCACGACTGGGGCCCGGCTACCCGCCGAAGCTCGCGAACCGGCCTGACGTGGTGCGCCGCTTCGCCGCGCAGGAGGGTTTGACAACGTAAGTCCATCTACGCAACTATCGAGGTCACGAGCACGGGAGGGCGACCACGATGGAGTGGACGGGCGCCAAGTACGCCGACAAGCCGACGGTCGAGGTCGAGGCCTGGGTCGACGCCGATCCGAAGCAGGTCTGGTCGATCGTCTCCGACGTGCGGCTGATGCCGGAGATGAGCCAGGAAGTCCGATCGGTCGAATGGTGCGATGGCGCGGCCGGTGAAGCCACGGTCGGCAGGCGGTTCGTCGGCCGCAGCAAGCACGATTCGTTCGGCGAATGGGAGACGACCTCGTACGTCGTCGAATGCGAGGCGCCGCGTGTCTTCGCCTGGGCGGTGCAGGATCCCGAAACGCCGACCGCGGTGTGGCGCTTCACGCTGGAATCCGAGAACGGCGGCACCAAGCTCCGGCAGTGGATGCAGATGGGGCCGGGGCGGTCCGGGCTTTCGCTGGCCATCGACCAGATGCCGGACAAGGAGCAGAAGATCGTCTTCGTCCGGTTGCGCGAGTTCGAGAACGCGATGACCGGGACCCTCGCCGCGATCAAGGAGCGGGCAGAGGCCGGCGGCGCCTGATGCGGACGGCGACCACGGTCGAGGCCTCGCGCGGCCGGCGTGAAACGCTGGACTTCGTGCTGGAGGCGGAAAAGCTCGGTCTCGACGACTGCTGGGTCGCCGAGGCGTGGGGTTCGGACGCGCCGTCCGTACTCGGCTACCTCGCCGCGCGGACCGAGCGGATCCGCCTCGGCTCGGGGATCATCCAGCTCGGCACCCGGACCCCGGTGGCGATCGCGCAGGCCGCGCTGACGCTCTCGGACCTGTCCGATGGCCGGTTCGCCCTCGGGCTCGGCGCTTCGGGGCCGCAGGTGATCGAGGGCCTTCACGGTGTTTCGTTCGCCCGGCCGCTGACGCGCATGCGGGAGACGGTCGCGATCATCCGTCAGGCGTTCGCGGGGGAGAAGATCTCGTTCTCCGGCAAGGAGTTCGAGATCCCGCTGCCGGGTGAGAGCAGGCCGATGCGGCTGTCGGCCGCGCCGAACCCGGACATCCCGATCTATCTGGCGACGCTCTCGCCGAAGCTGCTGGAACTGACCGGCGAGATCGCGGACGGCTGGTTGGGCACCAGTTTCGTCCCGGAGGGCGCGGAGGCCTACTTCTCGCATCTCGACGCCGGACTCGGGAAGTCGGGCCGGTCGCGGTCGGATCTCGAAGTCTGCCAAGGTGCCGAGGTCGCCTTCGCCGCGGACGAGGACGAGTTGCGCGGGATGGTCGCCGGCCGCAAGGGCGAACTCGCGTTCAGTCTCGGCGGGATGGGTTCGGCGAAGACGAACTTCTACAACAACGCCTACAGCAGGCAAGGCTGGGCCGACGTCGCCGCCGCGGTGCGGGAGCGCTGGCAGTCGGGCGACCGGGAAGGCGCCGCCGCGCTGGTGACCGACGAGATGGTGCTCGGCACGACGCTCATCGGCACCGAGCCGATGGTGGCGCGGCGGCTGCGCGTCTGGCGTGACGCGGGGGTCGACACGGTCCGGCTGTACCCGGCGGGGGAGACGGTCGCGGATCGGCTCACCACCCTCGGCCGCGCGCTGGACCTGGTCCGCGCGCTGGGCTGAATGCCCGCGCCGGTTGAGGTGACCGGCCGAGCGAAGCCGGTCCTGCCTGCTCCAAGCGGGTAGAACTTGTTTCACTTTCGTCGTCGGCTGGAGAACATGACCTCGCTCGATCCCCCACGCGAGGAGGATTCATGAGTCCCGATTTCCGCCTTTCCCGGCGTCAGGTGCTGCGCGGTACGGGGATCGCGCTCGCTTCGGGACTGCCGTTCGCCGGGACGGCGTCGGCCGAGGCCGCGGTGCTCGGCGAATACGACGTCGTCGTGGTCGGGGCGGGCGCGGCGGGGATGACCGCCGCGCTGACCGCGGCCAGACGCGGACTCAGTTGCGTGGTGCTGGAGAAAGCGGCGAAATTCGGTGGCTCGGCCGCCCGTTCGGGGGCGGGGATCTGGATTCCGTGCAATCCGGTGCTGGCCGCGGCCGGCGTCCGCGACACCCCGGAGCAGGCCGCACGGTACTTGGCCGCCGTGGTCGGCCCGTCGATCCCCGCCTCGCGGCAACAGGCCTTCCTCGCCAACGGCCCGGCGATGCTGTCGTTCGTGATGGCCAACAGCCCGCTGCGGTTCCGGTGGATGGAGGGCTACAGCGACTACTACCCGGAACTGCCCGGCGGGATGCCGGACGGCCGCTCGATCGAGCCCGACCAGCTCGACGGGAACATCCTCGGGGCCGAACTGGCCAACCTGAACCCGCCCTACCTCGCGACGCCCGCGGGGATGGTCGTCTTCAGCGCCGACTACAAATGGCTCGCGCTGGCCGCGGTCAACCCGAAAGGCGCCGCGGTGGCGGCGGCCTGCCTCGCCCGCGGCACGGCGGCCGCGCTCGCCGGGCAGAAACCGCTCACCATGGGCCAGTCACTCGCCGCGGGACTGCGGGCGGGGTTGCAGCGTGCCGGTGTCCCGGTCTGGCTGAACACGCCGTTGACCGATCTCGTCATCGAGAACGGGAAGGTCACCGGCGTGACGGTCGCGGCGGGTGTGGTGAAGGCCCGGCGCGGTGTCATCGTCGGCTCGGGCGGATTCGAGCACAACGCCGCCATGCGGGCGGAATACCAACGCCAGCCGATCGGTACACAGTGGACGGTCGGCGCCCGGTCGAACACCGGAGACGGGATCCTGGCCGGAAAACGTGCCGGAGCCGCACTGGACCTGATGGACGACGCCTGGTGGGGACCGGCGATCCCGCTGCCCGGCGAACCGTACTTCTGCCTCGCCGAGCGGACCCTGCCCGGCGGGCTGATGGTGGACGCGGCGGGCAAGCGATTCGTCAACGAGGCGGCGCCGTACAGCGACGTCGTGCACACGATGTACGACCGGAACCCGACGTCGCCGACCATTCCGGCGTGGCTGGTCGTCGACCAGCACTACCGCAACCGGTATCTCTTCCGTGACGTCGCACCGCTGCTGCCGCTTCCCAGCGAGTGGTACTCGGCGGGCGCGGTCAAGAAGGCGTGGACCGTGGAGGCGCTCGGCACCGCGATCGGTGTCCCGCCGCAGGCGTTGCGCGCCACGGTCAACCGGTTCAACGGACAGGCACTGTCCGGTGTGGACAGTGACTTCCGCCGGGGCGCCAGTGTCTACGACCACTACTACACCGACCCGCACGTCCTGCCGAACTCGTGCCTCGCCCCGCTCTGGGAGCCGCCGTTCTACGCGTTCAAGATCGTCCCTGGCGACCTCGGCACGAAGGGCGGGATGCGCACCGACGCGCGGGCGCGGGTCCTGCGGGCGGACGGCTCGGTCATCGCCGGCCTGTACGCCGCCGGGAACGCCAGCGCGGCGGTGATGGGCAACAGCTACGCGGGCGCCGGTTCGACGATCGGGCCGGCGATGACCTTCGGGTATGTCGCGGCGAACGACCTCGCCGAGCAGGCTGTGGGCTGAGGGTTCGCTGACCCGGTGCTCCCAATGTGGCATTGGGGACGCCGAGTGTCCCCAATGCCACATTGGGAGCACTCGCAGTGCGGCTCCCGCGCGGTCACTCGCCCGTGAGCTCGCCTTCGACGAGCTGGACCGCGATGATGGCGCCGAACGCCAGGAGATGGACGAAGCAGTGGTCGGTGTACCCGCCCGCTCGCCAGGTCTTCACGTCGGTTTCGGTGATCCGGCCCGGCGCGACGCCGGCCAGCACGGCGAGTGTGGCGCCCGCGCGGTCGGCCGGGTCCAGGGCGGCGAGGGAGTCGGTGAGCCGGCCGCGGTCGCCGTCCAGGGCGGATCGCCGATGGCGCGCGATCGTTTCACGCACGACGGACTGGGCCGGTTCGGACAGGAGGCCGCCTCCGCGCTCGGCCGCGCGCGACAGCGCGGCGTAGGCGGGGCCGACCGCGCTGGTGCCGGCCCACGCGGGTAGTCCGGTGGACGGGACGTCGTCGAGCAGGGAAAGGCTGTCGCCGTTGGTTCGCTCTCGGTGTATCGCGCGGGCGATCGGCGCGCCGTCGAAGGCGGCGGGGACGTCATCGCGCATGGCACCCGGAAGGAGCTTTTCGTTCAGCAGTACCAGGACCATCCGATTGATGAAGTGCAACGCGAGTGCCGTTCCGAGGTATTCCGGTGCTTCTCGGGCGGGGAAGGGCTGTGGTCCGCCCGATCGCGCCCAGCGGGCGAGTGCGGCGAGGTCCTCGTCCGCCGGTTCCTTGCCGTGTTCCAACGCGTCCGCGGCGTCCTCGCCGCCTGCCAGGCGCAGGAACACCAGATGCCCGGCGGTGTCGTAGGCGCAGTCGTTGCGCTGTGAAACGGATACCGTGACGATCTCCTTGCGCCATCGGGGAACCGCGCCGGCAACGAGCGACTCGCGCAGCAGCGCCCAGCACGGGGCGAGCAGTTCCGGCGCGGGGGAGAGCATCCGGACCGCCGGCCCGATACTGCTGAACTCGGTGTCGACTTGCCGGTAGACGTCGGCGACCGGGCCGGTCGCGTCCTCGGGGGAAATCGGCGTGATGTGACGGAAGAGCATGGTGGGGACCTTTCGGGTCAGTGCACGCGGTCGAGTCGTGAAGCGACGATGATGAGCACGAAAGCGGTGAGCGCGGCGACGGTTCGGATGACGTTGTAGGTCTCCCAGCGATCGAGGATCGCCGCGTGGTCGGCGGGTGCCGAGGTGACGGCCCAGACCTTGATCCGGCCGTTGATCGGGACGTTGCCGAAGCGGGTGACCAGAAACGACGTCACGACCAGGACGGCGGCGATTCCGGCCAGTCGCCGGGTCCGTCCGCGGTTCAGGAAGGCGAGCGCGGCGGAGCTGAGCGCCGCGAGCGCCATCGCGGTCTGCATGACGACGCCGTTCCGCTGCATGAGCGCGGAGTGGAAGGTCAACCGCACGTCGAGCGGGACGACGTCGAAGGTGGCCGCGACATTGACCACGCCGTAGCCGAACGCCCCCGCGAGCAGACCCGTCGACGAGAGGGCGATGCCGGTGACCAGACCCGACCTTAAATTTGACATGCTGTCAAACATAGCGGCCTGCGTTAAGCTTGACAACATGTCTGAGATAGTCGCGGGCCGTCGGAGGCGACGGCGGACCGATGCCGACCGCAGTGCCGCCTCGATCCTCGCCGCCGCCAAGGAAATCCTCGGTACGCGAGGTGCCGCGAGCGTCGAAGACATCGCGACAGCGGCCGGGGTGAGCAGGCAGACCGTCTACGCGCACTTCAAGACCCGGGAAGCGCTCCTGAGCGCGGTGATCGACGCGGTGTCCGAGGAAGCCGCGAACGAGATGGACGCCGCGCGTCTCGACGAAGGTCCCGCCGCGGACGCCCTGCTGCGCTTGCTCGGCGTCGGGTGGCGGACGTTTCGGCGCTATCCCCTGCTGCCCGCCGGCGCCGCCGAAGAGAACGACCCCGAGGCCGACCGGGCCCGTCATTCGGCGGTGTCCGATCATCTGGACCGGCTGCTCACCCGTGGCAAGGCGTCGGGGGAATTCGACCAGGCACTCGGGAACCCCTGGCTCGTCGACGCGATCGTGGCGCTCGGCCATTCCGCCGGACAGGCTGTGGACGCGAAGCAGATGACGTTCGAGGACGGTGTCGACGCGCTCGCCGAGAGCGTGCTGCGGCTCTGTGGTGCTCACGGGCGGTCCCGGACCGGTTAAGGTGGGGCGTTCGCGTGGCATCAAGGGCTGGGGGGTCCGCCATGATCATCAAACGTGCCTATCACCACGGGGATCTCCGACGTGCGCTCGTCCTCGCCGCACGGGAGCTCCTCGTCGAACGAGGTCCCGAGGGGGTGAGCCTGCGCGGCGCGGTCGCGAAGGTGGGCGCGTCCACCGCGGCGCCGTACCGGCATTTCCGCGACAAGGACGCGCTGCTGGTGGCGGTCGCGCTGGAAGGGCATGCCGAGTTGCAGGGTTGCCTGCGTGGCTGCGGCGCCGGGACGGTGACCGTGCTCGGGCATTCCTACCTCGGCTTCGCACTGGAGAATCCGGCGTTGTACCGCCTGATGGCCGGTGCCGGAATCGGGGACCGCGCCGCGTATCCGGAACTGGCCGAGGCGCATCGGGCGACCTGCGCGGCGCTGGCCGACCGGGTCGGGGAGCGGCACGATCCGGGCGGGTTCGCCGTCACGCTCTGGTGCTTGCTGCACGGGCTGGCCACACTGGTGATCGACGGCCACGTCGAGCGCGGCTCCGCCGTCGCGGAAGCCGAACGCAGTCTGGCGCTGCTTCGCCCAGCCGGAAGTGCATGAAGGCCCTGAGCGTCCACCTGACACGACACTTTTGACTTTCGGCTTCCGAATCAGGCACTTCCGCGCCGGAAAGTGTCCCTTGTGGACAGTTGAGCCCGCCGCGGCTCACTGACCGTCCGTACCGCTCACGAGGTGAGCGAGCGCGGCGCTGAACGAGCGCGCGGTGCTCGCCAGTCCGGCGACCGCGGAAACCGGGTCGCGGTGGACGGGGACGACGGCGGCGAGGGCCGCGCCGACCCGGCCGTCCGGGGTCCTGATGCCGACGGCGGCGCAGCCGAGCCCCGCCGTGATGGTCTCCGACTCGGCGGCGTAACCGGCCGCGCGGATCTCCAGCGCGTCGGTGTCCGGTTCGGCGAGCGCGGAGTGGTGAGCGGCGAGGAGCCGCCCGGCGGCGGTCCCGGGCGGCAGCGGGCTGCCCGGCGACACGGGCACCTCGTCGGCGGGCAGGACGGCTCCCGCCGCGACCAGCGCGCGGCCCTCTCTCGGGACCACGAGCACCAGGCTCGCGCGCATCCGCGCCGAAAGCACCGGCAGCCACTCCTTGGCGATGTCGCGGATTTCGGGCTGCCAGAACCGCCCGAGCCGGAACACCCGCGAACCGATCCGGTAGCCGCGGCCCGCCCGCTCGACCGCGCCGAGGTCGGCCAGCTGGTCGAGGAGCCGGTGCACGGTGGTCTTCGGAAGCCCGGTGGCCCGCACGAGCTGGGTCAGCCCGGCTTGCCCGCCGCGCTCGTTGAGTGCTTCGAGCAACGCGAACGCGCCTTCGAGCACGCCGCGTCCGCCGATGGTTTCCCGCATCGCCGACCTTTCCCGAAAACAGGCCACACCGGAGAAGTAAAGTGCGCCCACGGCAGGCCGGGATACGAACTTCCGGGCAGCCGTTGGGGCGGGGTTCCGCTGAACGGCCCAGCAGGCGACGTGACCGACACCGCCCCGGAAACCACCCTGCCGGGTCCTGCCTCCCGGCACGTTCCTGGCATGCTGGCAAGGTTCGCGCGAACATCACAGCTCCAGGGGGACGTCGACAATGGAGGAGATCCGCCGCCTCGCCGACCGGTTCGATCTCATCGAGCCCGTCGGCGGTGGCTCCATGGGCACCGTGTGGCGGGCGCGCGACGAGAACCTGGAACGCATTGTCGCGATCAAGGAACTCCTTCTGCCGCACGGTGCCGGTGAGCAGAAGGCGGACGAGGCCAAGAACCGCGCGCTGCGCGAGGCCAGGATCGCCGCGCGGCTGGTGCATCCGCACGCCATCACCGTCTTCGGCGTGATCGACGAGCAGGACCGCCCGTGGATCATCATGGAGTACCTGCCGTCGAGGAGTCTCGCGGACAAACTGCGTGACGGGCCGATGGAGGTCGACGACGTCATCCGCCTCGGCATCCAGCTGTGCTCGGCGCTGGCGGCCGCGCACCGCGCCGGCATCGTCCACCGCGACATCAAGCCCGGCAACGTGCTGCTCGGCGAGGACGAGACCGTCAAGATCACCGACTTCGGGATCTCACGGGCGATGGGCGACGTCCAGCTCACCGCGACCGGCGAGATCTCCGGCACGCCGGCGTTCCTGGCGCCCGAGGTGGCTCGCGGCGAGGACGCCACGTCCGCTTCCGACGTGTTCTCGCTCGGCGCGACGCTGTACACGGCGCTCGAAGGCGGGACGCCCTATGGCACGGCGGAAAACCCGATCGCGTTGCTGTACCGCGCGTCGAGCGGCGAGATCACCCCGCCGGTCAGGTCGGGGATCCTGACGCCGCTGCTGAACCGTCTTCTCGACGTCCGGCCCGACAGCAGGCCGACGATGACCGAGACCGAACGAGAACTGCGGGCGTTGGCGGCGGGGGAGCCGACGACCCTCGTCGCCGAAGAGCCGCCACCGAAGGCGCGCAAGGGAATGCTGATCGGCGTGATCGCCGTGTTCCTCGTGCTCGCGGCGGCGGCCGCCGCGGCCGTGGTCGTGGTGCTCACCCGCGGTGACGACACTCCGTCGGGCACGGCGCCGCCGCAGGGTTCGCAGTCACAGGTCGTCACCCCGACGTCGTCGGAGCCGGTCGCGCCGCCGCCGTCTCCGGCGCCGTCCTCGACGGCGCCCCCGTCCTCGTCGTCCTCGTCCGCGCCGCCTCCGGCGCAGACGCCGGGACAGGCGCTCGCGGCCTACTACGCGCTCATCCCGGGGAACCTCGAGGCCGGGTTCGCGACGTTGACCGACAACTTCAAGACGAACAGGAAACAGAGCTTCGAGCGGTACTCGAGCTACTGGAGGCAGTACAGCGCGGTGACCGTGTCGAACGTGACCGAATCCGGGAACACGGTGTCGGCGACGCTCACCTACGTCAAGGCCGGCGGCGGCACCACGACCGGGCGGGAGACCTTCGTCCTGGTCCAGCAGAACGGCCGGTACCTCATCGACTCGCAGCGGACAGGCTGAGTTTCCCGGCGAGGCGCTGAAGCCAGGCTTCGACCTCGTCGGGGGAGCGGTCCGGGAGGCCGAAGATCGTCTCGGTGACCCCGGCCGCTTCCAGTTTGGCCAGGTTCTCCGGATCGGGACGGACGCCGAGTGCCGAGATCTCCGGTTCGCCGGCGCGGCCCGCTTCGTGCCAGATCTCGCGCAGCCGCCGTGCCTTGTCCTCGATGTCCGTGTCGCCGGGGGTGGTGAGCCAGCCGTCGGCCGACTTCGCGATCCAGCGGAACGTCTTCTCCGTCCCGCCCGCGCCGACGATCACCGGGATGTGTGCCTGAGCCGGTTTCGGCCACGCCCAGCTGGCGCCGAACGAAACGAACTCGCCCGCGTACGAGGCTTCGTCCTGTGTCCAGAGCGCGCGCATCGCTTCCACGTACTCGCGCAGAACCGTCCGCCGTTTGCCGCCCGGGACGCCGTGGTCGGCCAGCTCGTCGACGTTCCAGCCGAAGCCGACACCGAGGGTGACCCGCCCGCCCGAGAGGTGATCAAGGCTGGCGATCGTCTTGGCGAGCGTGATCGGATCGCTCTCGACCGGAAGGGCCACCGCTGTCGCGAGCCGGATCCGGGTGGTCACCGAGGCAGCCGTGGCCAGCGCGACCCACGGGTCCAGTGTGCGCAGGTAGCGGTCGTCGGGGAGCGACGAGTCGCCGGTGCGCGGATGCGGCGCTTCCCGTTTGACCGGGATGTGCGTGTGCTCGGGTACGTGGAAGGCGTCGAAGCCCGCGGCTTCCGCCGCCTGTGCGGCGGCCGCCGGGGTGATGCCCCGGTCGCTGGTGAACAGCACTATCCCGTGTCTCACAAGCGGCCACGTTATTAGAACGTGTTTCAGTTTGCAACCGTAGTCCGCAGCTTGACCGGCAGGGCGTTCAGTCGCCAGGTGCCCGGGTCCGGGATCCGCAGCGGGCCGCCGTCGAGCGCGAGATCGGGAAACCGGCGCAGCAGGGCGGTGAGCGCGACTTCCGTTTGGGCTCTGGCCAGTGAAGCGCCGAGGCAGAAATGCGGCCCGTGGGCGAACGCCAGATGCCAGGCCGGTCCCGCCGCGCGGCGGATGTCGAAGACGTCCGGATCGGGGAACGCTCGCGGATCCCGGTTCGCCGCGGCGACCGCGACGGTAACAGGTTCTCCTTCGGGGATCAGGACGTCGCCGATCCGCACGTCGGTGGTGGTGAACCGGGGGATCGTCAGCAACTGCGGGCTCTGCCAGCGCATCACTTCCTCGACGGCGCCGGGCATGAGCGCCGGATCGTCGCGGAGTTCGGCCAGTTGATCGGGGTGGGAGAGGAGGATCTCGACGGCGTTGGCGATGAGATTGCCGGGCACCTGACCGCCGAGGACGAGCTGCCAGACCAGGGCGACCAGTTCGGTTTCGCCGAGCCTGTCGCCGTCTTCGGCCTGGATCCGGAGCAGTTGCGAGACGACATCGTCGGCGGGCTGGAGCTTCCGGTCCTCGATGGCGGCGAGGGCGCCCTCGACGATTCCCGGGACCGCCTTCGCGAGCCCTGCCCCGTCGCCCGCCGAGATCAGGGCGCCGTACTCGCGCCATCGCGGGCGGTCGGCGGCGGGGATGCCGACCAGTGCGCAGATCACGTCGACCGGCAGTGGGCGCGCGAAGGCGGTGACCAGGTCGATGTCGGTTTTGCCGTCGAGGCCGTCGAGGAGGTCGTCCACGAGCCGCTCGATTCCCGGGCGGAGGGCGGCGGCCTTGCGCGGCGTGAACGCGGGGGCGACCAGCCGTCGGAGCCGGAGGTGTTCCGGGCCCTCGACCTCCTGCATCGTCCGCAGGTAGGGACGGCAGTGGTCGGGGACGTCCATGCGCTGGTAGCTGTCCGGGCTCAAGGCGAAACGAGGGTCGCTCAGCATCTTCCGCGCCTCTTCGTGGCGCAGGACCGCCCACATCGCGAATCCCGGCGCGACCAGCTTGGCGGCCGGGGAGCGCTCGCGGACCGGACCGTAGGCGGTGAACGGGTCGTGCAGGACCTCGGAGTCGGTCAGGAGGATCTCGGGAACGTCGGACAAGGCGGGCCTCCCAGTTCGAATGCTGACACCATCTGAATGATGACGGTATCTCGATTCGGGGGCGAGAGCAATCGCGCTGGGTGAGAGGAGGTTCGATGGCCCGGCTGAGCGGGGCCTCGGGTGAAGTGTCCCGCGTGGACGTTGTTAGACGATGTCCGTGTGGCGGATCCGGTACACCTGCAGGCGAAGCCCGTAGTACTTGTCGGTTTCCCCGACCCAGTTCATCCCGAGCCGTTTCGCGGTCGCGATGGCACGGGTGTTGTTCGGCCGCGCGACGGCGAAGAGTTCGTCCGTGTCCTGGGTGAACGCCCAGCCGATCAGGGCGCGGGCCGCCTCGGAGGCGTACCCCTCGCCCCAGGCGTCCGGATGCAGCTGCCAGCTGATCTCCAGGTCCTCTTCGTACGGGGGCAGCAGGTGGATGCCCAGCCCGCCGACGACCGCGCCGTCCTCCTTGCGCCGCACCGCCCATCTTCCCCGCGGGGGCACGAGATTCGGCTGCGCCTGCTGCCAGGCCTGTAGCACCGAACGCATGGCCGCCGCGTCGGTCACCCGGTCCATCGCCGGGGTGAGCCACCGGGTCACGTCGGTGGTGCCGTAAATCGCCAGTGCGGCTTCGGCGTCGTCCTCGGACCAATCACGGACGACGAGCCTTTCGGTGGTCAAGTCCATGACAGAACGTTACGCGCACAGATGGGTTCATGGGGTGTCCGGATCATGACAAGTCGGCAACCCGCGTACCTTGGCTTCATGCGCGCCGACGCCACGACGACCCCCGAACAGGCCTGCCCGATCGCCCCGGTGGTCGACCTCGTCTTCAGTCGCTGGACCACGCCGATCCTGTGGGCGCTCAACGAATTCGGCAGGCAGCGGTTCGTCGAACTGGAGCGGCGGATCGGCTCGATCACGCCGAAGGTGCTGACGCAACGCCTGCGGCAACTGGAACGCGACGGCCTCCTTACCCGGACCTATCACGCCGAGGTGCCGCCCCGGGTCGAGTACGAGATCAGCGATCTGGGCAGGAGCCTCGCGCCGTTGTTCGCGACCCTCGCGGATTGGTCGACGGAGAACCTGCCGAAGGTGGAGAAGGCCCGGACGACTTACGACTCCGCTTCCTGAGCTTCCCCCCCGCAAGTAGGTGACTAGTTGCGAGGATCGCTTTCTTGACCGATCGGTCCAGATGTGGCTAAGCTCCCCTCATGTCCCGGGTGAAGGAATTCGACGTCGACGCGGCCTGCGACGCCGCGCTGGAATTGTTCTGGCGGCAGGGGTACGAGGCCACCTCGGTCAGCGACCTCGTCACCGAGCTCGGCATCGGCAAGGCGAGTCTCTACGCGACGTTCGGCACCAAGCACGAGCTGTACCTGACCGTCTTGAACCGCTACATCGCCAGGGGGAACGAGCGGTTCGTCGAGGACTTCGCCGGGCCTGGGCCCGCGCTCGCCGGGGTGCGGCGGCTCATCGACCGCTATCTCGCCGAAATACTCGGGGAATCGGGACGCAAAGGCTGTTTCGTGGTCAACGCCGCCATGGAGATGATGCCGAGGGATCCCGAGGTCGCGAGGGTCGTCGAGCGCAGCTGGGACGCGCTCGAGCTGGCCTTGCGGATGGCGTTGAGCCGGGCCAAGGCACAAGGCGAGCTCGCCGCCGCCGCCGACCCCGAAGCGCTGGCCGGCTTCCTGCTCACCGTCCTGCAGGGGATGCGGGTGATGGGCAAGGGGCCGGATCCCGCGGCGCGGGCCCGTGCGGCGGCGGGGCAGGCCATCGCGGTTGTCGAAGCCGCTCGCAAGCACTGATACTAGAACGACCGGACCAGAAAGTTGGGTACTGTGGGTAGTGCAGGGAAGCGATTCAGCGGCAAGGTCGTCCTGGTCACCGGAGGCGGTTCCGGGATCGGCCGCGCCACGGCGACGGCTTTCGCGCGTGAAGGCGCTCAAGTCGTCGTTTCGGGCCGGGACGGCGAGAAGCTACGTCAGACGGTGAAGGAGATCGAGGTCGAGGGTGGCACCGCCGACGCGGTGACCGCGGACGTGGGTGTCGGTGCCGACGTCGAGCGTCTCGTCGCCGAAACCGTGCGGCGGCACGGCAAACTCGACATCGCGTTCAACAACGCCGGCGTCCTCGGCAGTCCCGCGCCGACGGCGGATCTCGACGAGGACGGCTTCGACGCGGTCGTGCGGACGAACCTCACGGGCACCTGGCTGTCCATGAAGCACGAGATCGCCCAGATGCGGGCGAACGGCGGCGGAGTCATCGTCAACATGGCGTCCAACATCGGCTCGCACCACCGCTTGCCGGGAATGGCCGCCTACGCGGCCTCGAAGGCCGCCGTGGACGTGCTGACCCGCACGGCCGCCCGCGACCACATCGCCGAGGGCATCCGGATCAACGCGGTCAGCCCCGGTGCCACCGACACCGGCATGTCGTTCCGGCCCGGCGAGACCGAGGCCGACCGCGCCGAACGGCTCGGCGCGGTCATCCCGATCGGCCGGATCGGCGCGGTCGAAGAGATCGCCGCGGCGGTCCTCTGGCTGGCCTCCGACGAGTCCGCGTACGTCGTGGGGCACGACATCGTCCTCGACGGCGGCGCGAGCGCCTGAGGGTCAGCGGCGCGAAGGCAGCAGTTCCTGCATCTTGGTCTTGATCCCCTGCGTCACCATGTGCCAGGCGTCGGGTTCGCCCTTGAGGACCGCTTCGGTCATCGACTTCATCTGCTCGATGGTGGCGTGCGGCGGGATCGGGGGCACCTCGGGATCGCAGCGGACGTCGAGCACGGTCGGCACATCGGTCGACAGCGCGACGTCCCATGCTTCGCCGAGCATGGCAGGATCGTCGACGGCGATCCCGCCGAGGCCGACCTCGAGAGCGAAGTCCGAATAGGACACTTCCGGCAGGCTCTGCGACGGCTCGAACTTCGGCGAGCCGCCCATGGCCCGCAGCTCCCACGTGACCTGGTTCAGGTCGCCGTTGTGGAACACGCAGATGACGCATCGCTGATCGGACCACAGTTCGCGGTACCGGGCGATGGTCAGCAGTTCCGCCATCCCGTTCATCTGCATCGCGCCGTCGCCGACCAAGGCGATCACCGGCCGGTCGGGATGGGCGAACTTCGCGCCGATCGCGTAGGGGACGCCGGATCCCATCGTCGCGAGGGTCCCGGAAAGCGTACCCCGCATCCGGCCGCGCATCCGGAGATTCCTGGCGTACCAGTTGGTTGCCGAACCGGAGTCGGCGGTGACGATGGCGTCTCCGGGGATCCGCTCGGACAGTTCGTGCACGATCCGCATCGGGTTGACCGGGTCCGCCTCCAGCATCGCCTGGCGGGTCACCGTCTCGTGCCAGTCGCCGACGTCCTTTTCGATCTTTTCCCGCCAGCCAAGGTCGGTTTTGCGCTCCAGCAACGGAATCAGCTGTTGCAGTGTGCCCTTCGCGTCGCCGAGCAGGTTGACCTCGGTCGGATAGCGCAGCCCGAGGAACCGGGGATCGATGTCGATCTGGACGGCGCGGGCCTGGCCGAATTCCGGCAGGAACTGCGCGTACGGCATATTCGAGCCGACGATCAGCAACGTGTCGCAATCCCGCATCATCTCGTACGTCGGCCGCGTGCCGAGCAGGCCGATCGAGCCGGTGACGTACGGCAGATCGTCGGGCAGGACATCCTTGCCCAGCAACGCTTTCGCCACTCCGGCGCCGGTGAGCTCGGCGACCTCGCGCAGTTCGGTGACGGCGTTACGCGCGCCCTGCCCGACCAGGATCGCGACCTTCTCACCCGCGTTCAGCACCTCCGCGGCGCGGGCGACCTCCTCCGAAGGCGGGATGACGCTGGCCCGCGGATGGTCGGGCGGGGAGGACGGCACGTGCTTGAACTCGTGCCGCGGCGGGTGGTAGGTCTCCTCCTGCAGATCCGCCGGGATGATCAGCGCCGTCGGCGCGCGCTGCGCGATGGCCGTGCGGAGGGCCCGGTCGAGCGCGTTCGGCAGTTGTTCGGGGACGTTCACCTCGACGAGGTACTCACTCGCCACGTCCTTGAACAGTGCCTGGAGATCCACCTCCTGCTGGTAACTGCCGCCCATCGCGCTGCGCGCCGTCTGCCCGACGATCGCCACCACCGGCACGTGGTCGAGTTTGGCGTCGTAGAGACCGTTGAGCAGGTGGATCGCCCCCGGGCCGGACGTCGCCATGCAGACACCGGGCCGTCCGCTGAGTTTCGCGTACCCGACGGCCGCGAACGCCGCCATCTCCTCGTGGCGTGTCTGCACGAAGCGAGGGTTGTTCTTCGCCGCGCCGAACGCGCTCACCAGCCCGTTGATCCCGTCCCCGGGATAGGCGAAGACCTGCTCCACGTCCCATTCGCGCAGCCTGGTCAGAACATGGTCCGCAACGGTTTCGCTCATGGTCGCCGGATACCGCCGCCCTCCGGCGGCTAAACGTCCTCGAGGATCTTGGTGATCCCCGCGACGACATCCGGATGCCCGAGAGTCAGCGGCGGCGGCAGCCGGTTGTACGGTTCGCCGGTGCTGTGGGGGAGGACGTCCACCGCGGTCCCGGCGGAGCGCACCCGGTCGGCCAGTTCGGACGACCCGTCCGGTACCGGGTCGATCAGCAGGACGTGGGACGCGGCGCCCGGGTGTCGTTCGGCCAGCCGGAGCGCGTCTCCCGCCGCCTCGCCGGCGGCCACGACGTCGATCGGCGGGCCGCCGGGTTCCGCGTCACCGAGTACGTCTTCGGCCTGGCTGAGGGCGCCGTCGACCGGCAGCCGGCACCAGATCACCTGACGGTGGGCCGCGAGTGGCCGCCACGTCGCCGGGAGTTCGCCGTGTTTGGCCTCGCCCGCGGGGTCGAGGACCAGGAGCTTCGCCCCGCTGTCGCCGTCGATGACCACCGAGGGGCCTTCGGCGCGGGCGGAATCGGTTTCGGCGGTCATGGTCGTCTCTCCTCTAGCAGTTCGTGCGGGGGAGTTCGGGGGAATCCGTGTCCAGCGGCACCGAACCCGATCGTACGAGTCCTAATTGGACTGTCTGCCGCTTCGTCACCGCTTCGAGCGCCCAGTCGGTGGCGGTGCGCAGCCGGTTGCCTGGCATGGCCAGCAGATGGTAGCCGCGGGTGACCGCCTTGGCGGCGAATCCGGAAAGCGGGATGTGCAAGGGATTCGCGGCGGCCTGGCGGGCGCCGAGGTCGACGACGAATCCGAGATCGTGGTGCCGGTAGGTGCCGTGTGAACCGTGCCCGAGCGAAGCGGCCACGTTCCGCCCGGCGAGTTTGCCCTGCCGTTCGGCGTGCTGAGCCGTCATCGCCGTGTATTCGCCGGGCCTGGTCAGATCGGGGACGGCGGCCGCGTCTCCGCACGCGTACACGTCACGTCGTCCGGGGACGTTCAGCTGCGCTGTCACGACGAGCCTGCCCTTGGCCGTCTTCAGTCCCAGATCCTCGATCAGCGGATCCGGCCGGACCCCGACGCACCACACGAGGGTGTGCGTGGGCACGGATTCACCGGAGGTCAGCGTGACCCCGTTTTCGCCGGCGTTGTCGATCGAGGTCTTCATGAGCACCTCCACGTCGCGTTCCCGCAGCACCTCGTCGGCGGTGTCGCCGAGGCGCCGGTCGAGTTCCGGCAGGACACGTTCGGCCAGGTCCAGCAGCAGCCAGCGGATCTTCTGATCCTTCAGTTCGGGATGCCGGGCGGCGAGCGCGGCGGTGAACGCCGGCCCCTGCGCGGCGACCTCCGTGCCGGTGTAGCCGGCGCCGACCACGACGAACGTGCAGCGCGCGTCGCGTTCTGCCGGATCCTGCGCGGAAGCGGCGAGTTCTATCTGGCGGGTGATGTGGTCCCGCAAATAGAGGGCCTCGGGCAGACCACGGAAGCCGTGGGCGTACTCGGGCACACCGGGGATCGGCAGCAGCTTGTTGACGCTGCCCGCGGCGAGCACGAGGCGGTCGTAGCCGAGGGAGTGTTCGCGGTCCTCGGGGTCGACGTAACTCACGCTGCGGCCGTCGAAGTCGACGGATCTGGCGGTGCCGAGCACCAGCCGCACACCGCGCAGCGTGCCGGGGATGGACACCGAAATCCGCCTTGGCTCAAGGATTCCGGCGGCGACTTCGGGCAGGAGGGGGAGATAGAGGAAATAGTCGGTCGGGTTCAACACGACGATCTCCGTGTCGTCGCCGACCGATTTGAGGAGGGTTTTGGCCGCGTTGTAGCCGGCGAACCCGCCTCCGATGATCACCACGCGCATAGTCAGTCCTCCGTGGGCCAGTCGCCGGTCGCCTTGCGGTAGCCGACCGCGCCCGCCCGTTCGGTGGCGGCCTTGACCGCGCCGAAGATCGCGCCCTGCGCGGCGGCCGCGACTTCACCTGTGTCCAGGTGAAGTCGCGGTCCGTGGCGTCCGGCGCGTCTTCCTCGCCGCTCACGCGTTTCCAGATCTGCTTGAACGCGATCCCGGCGAGTATCCCGCCCGCGGCGCTGACGACCATGTTCAGCGGCTTGTAGAGAACCTTGTTCACGACGAAGACCTCTTTCGCATGATCAGCCGGATCGTCACGAGCAGTGCGAGAACACCGGCGAAGATCGGCAGGGGATTCGCGCGGACGACTTCGGTGCCCTGACGGAACTTCTCCGCCGCGGGCTCGGAGACCTTCTCGGAGATCGCGGCGCTCGCCTCGTCGACCTTGGCGTCGAGGTTGTCGTTCACCCTCGATTTGACGTCCAGTTTCCGGCCGAGCGCGTCGAGCGTCTCGGTGAGCTCTTCGCGGGTCACGTCGCGATCCGCGCGGGCTTCTTCCGCGTTCTTGGGGAAATCGTTCATGAGCGCACTCCTTGCTTGACGGTGTCGACGTCCTCGCGGACACCCGCGATGGCCTCTTCCGGCACCGGCGGGGTTCCGCTGGTGATCTCCTTCTTGCCGATGAGGGCGGAAATGCCGCCGATCAGCAGCAGCGCCGCGCCGGTCACCACGGCCGCCAGCCACGCGGGCATGACCATGGCGAGTGCCAGCACGGCAGCGGCGATCAGGGTCGCGAGGCCGAAGAGCGCGAAAATGCCCGCGGCACCGAACAATCCGGCGCCGGCCCCCATTTTCTTCCCTTTGCTCTGCAACTCGAACACGGCGAGCCGCATTTCGTCGCGGACCAGGTGCTTGACCTCGTCGCTCAGGTCGGAAACCAGTTCGCCGACCGACTTTTCCCCGGACGGCTTCCGGTGGGTTTCTTCGATCATGGAGCACCTCCTCGGAGCGTTCTGCCCGGCGGGTACCCGGCGTCCCGCCCGGTCAATCACAGCGTGTTTCGCCCCGCTGAGCGCCGGGTAGCCGGGGAGTGCCGGCTCGAAAAGACCGAACCGACAGGAGGATGCATGAGCACGATCACCGAAATGGTGGACGTCCAAGTCCCGGTGAAGACCGCGTACAACCAGTGGACCCAGTTCGAGAGCTTCCCCCAGTTCATGGAAGGTGTCGAGGAGATCCGCCAGATCGACGCGACACACACCCACTGGGTGACCAAGTTCGGTGGGGTGAGCCGGGAATTCGACGCGACCATCACCGAACAACATCCCGACGAGCGCGTCGCGTGGACGTCGGACTCCGGTCCCGACCACGCGGGCGTCATCACCTTCCATCGCCTTGACGACAACAAAACCCGTGTCACGGCGCAGATGGAGATCGACCCGGAGGGCTTCGCCGAGAACGTCGCCGACAAACTCGGTGTGCTCGACCGCCGGGTCAAGGGCGACATGAAGCGGTTCAAGGAGTTCATCGAGAGCCGCGGCCGCGAGTCCGGCGCGTGGCGCGGTGACGTGGACCGCCCAGGCAGCTGATCATCACCCGGGACCTCCCCTGGAAGACGGCGTTTTCCCGGGGGAGGTCCCGGGTATCTCAAGGGCGAGTCCATTACGAAGGGAGCGTTCCGGCATGACTACCAACGCATACGTGGCCTTCCTCGTCATCGGGGTGGCTCTGGTCATGCTCGACGGTCTGATCATCTACCAGAGCGGTAAGCGCTACCTGCGAGGTTCCCACGGCGACCCGGCCGCGGGCGCGTCCATGACGTGGCTCGTCACGGTGTTGTTCCATCTCGCGACGCTGGGCGTTTTGGCGCTGCTGTCGACCGTCGACATCGGGGGCAGCGACCTTCCGGGTGTGGTGGGCAGGCTGGGCGTTCTGTTGCTGGTCCTGGCCGTCGCGCACGCGATCACGCTCAGCGTGCTTTCGCGGATCCGTGGGGAGCAAGAGGCCGAAGCGGTCATCAACCGGCCGAAGCGCGTCGAGCCCGAGCAACAGGGCACGACGGTGACGCCGGTGCCCGGCCAGGACGGTCGTTACCCGGCCGCGAGCCCGTCCATCGAACAGCGGGCGCCGTACACGACACCGTAGGAAGTCGAGTGCTGGCAGGAGGTTTCGCCGTGCACGAGATCGAAGACGAACTGTGGGAAGAATTCCACCGCGTGGTCAACATGACTTCGCGGGAACTGGCCGAGTGGTTGCGCACGCGGTCGGCCGACCCCGAGGACGAAGCACTGCCGGACCAGGCGGGTACCCCGACCGGACGGCATGTGCTCGGCATCCTCGGCAAACGCAGGACCGACCTCACCGCCGACGACGAACGGGTGATGCGCTCGGTCGTCCAGCGGGTGGCGGACGAGCGACGCGACGATCTGGAACCGGTCGCGGGCGAGGCGCACTGGCGGCACAAGCTGATGTCGATCGGGCACGATCCGCTCAAGCCCGCTTGACCGTGGCGGATGGCTTGCGCCCCCTCGGAAGTCCGTGAAGGCCTCCTTGAGGGACTCTGGGTCCCTCAAGGAGGCCTTCACGGACCTTCGGCAGCCCGAATCGCCACTCACGACCCCCGGCGCACCTGGTAGCGCAGATGAAGCACCCGGTCGCCCTGGATCACCACGTCGGGATCCTCCAGCAGATGCCGCGCGTCGACCGGCCCGAAGTAGCGCTTGCCGGACCCGAACACCACGGGTACGACGTCCATGCGCACCTCGTCGACCAGGCCCGCGGCGAGCGCCTGGCCACCGACGTCGCCGGCGGCGACCTCGACCAAGCGGTCCCCCGCGAGCTCCTGCGCCTTGGCCACGGCCGCCTCGACGCCGTCGACGAAGTGAAACGGCGCCTCCGGGTCCCAGCCCTCGGGCGACGGCCGGTGCGTCACGACGACCACGTGGTCGATCCCGCTCGGCGGCTTCCCGTCCCAGCCGTCCGTCAGGTCGAAGACGTGGCGGCCGGCGATCGTCACCCCGATCTGGTCCCAGTAAGGCCGGGTGTGGTCGTAGGAGGCCTGCGACACCTTCAGCGCGCCGCTCTCGTCCAACGGGACGTCACCGCCGGACAACCAGTCGAACAGCGGCCCCGGCTGGTCGTTCTCGTCCGCGACGAAGCCGTCCACCGACACCGAGCCGTACATGACCACCTTGCTCACGGGGCGCTCCTCTGCTTGGGGAGCCCTCAAATTAGCGTGTCGTGAGCTGCCGCTCTTGTAAGAAATCAATCGGCGGGCAGCGGCCAGCCGTCCAGCGTGTGGCCGGGATGTTCGCGCAGGAACCGCCGCCGGACTTCGAGGTACCGGGTCGGGGTGAGCCCGGTGAACGCCCGGAACTCGTGGCCGAAGTGGGCCTGGTCGAAGTACCCCGCGCGACCGGCGAGGTCGCCCCAGTCGACCGGTCCGGTGGGATCGATCGCGAACACGGTGGCGGTGAAGCGGTAGGTGCGGGCCAGCCGTTTCGGCGTGACGCCGACGATCTCCTTGAACCGCCGTGCCAGATGAGTGCCGCTGACACCGGCCGCCTCGCTCAGATCGCCGATCGCCACCGCCCCGCCTGCCGCCGCGATGACACTGCTCGTATGGCGGACCAGCCCCAGGCCGTCGGTTTCGCACAGCCGCCGCATCAGCTCCTCCTCGAGCAGCGTCAGCGTCTCGTGCGGTCCGTCCGCGGTGGCCAGCCGATCCCGCAGCTCGGTGACGGCGGGCCGTCCCCAAACCTGCTCCACCGTCACCGGCCGGTCACACAGCTCGGCCGCGGGCATCGGCAGGAACGGCGCCGGCCCCCACGGCTTGAAGTGCACGCCGACGGACCGGGACCGTGCTGGATAGCCGAACTCCCACGCGCGAGTGGGCGTGGTGACCACGCAGCCGTCGGCGTACTCGGCCGTCTCGATGTCGGTCACGGCACGGATCCGGAACGGCGCCCCGAGGTTGACGATGAGCAACGCCGACGGCGACGGCGGCAGTGTCAGCCGGGCGTACGGCGGCGAACCCTCCAGGTAGTAGAGGTCGTCGATCAGCCCGTCCAGCGGCGGTCGCGGCACTCTGGACACGTACTTCACGCACACAGCATCGCATCGCGCGCCGGGATGCGGAGCCTTACTCCGAGAGCTTGCCCCGCAACTGGTCCAGCGTCTGCGCGAGAAGGCGCGACACGTGCATCTGCGAGATGCCGATCCGTTCCGCGATCTGCGTCTGCGTGTAACCGCCGAAGAAGCGCATCACGAGGATCGCGCGCTCCCGTTTCGGGAGTTCCCGCAGCAGCGGTTGCAGCGCCTCGTGGTTCTCCACCAGAGCCATCTCGTGGTCCTCTTCGCCGATCGTGTCGGCGAGCGAAAGGGCCTCGGTGGCGTTGTCATGGACCGGCTTGTCGACCGACAACGTCTGGTACGCCTGGCCTGCGAGCAGCCCTTCGCGCACTTCGTTGACCTCGAGCCCGAGATATTCGGCGAGTTCGGTCGGGGTCGGCGCGCGGCCGAGCCGCTGGGACAGCGCGGCCGTGCCCTGGCTGAGGGAGACGTGGAGTTCCTTGAGCCGCCTCGGCACCCGGACCGACCAGCCGGTGTCCCGGAAATGCCGCCGGACCTCGCCCATGATGGTCGGGACGGCGAAGGAGAGGAAGTCGTGCCCGCGGCCGGGATCGAAACGGTCGACCGCGTTGATCAGGCCGATCCGCGCCACCTGCACCAGATCTTCCCTTGGCTCGCCCCGGCCGGAGAACCGGGTGGCGATGTGCTCGGCGAGCGGCAGCAGTTCGGTGACGAGGCGGGCACGCAGATCCTGGCGGCGTCCGGAATCCTCCGGCAACGAGGACATCTCGTCGAAGAGGACTCCGCAATGAGCGTAGTCGTCCGCCTGCCGCGTGAGGGTCTTGCGCTCGCCGCTCACCCGTCGCTCGTTCCCGGGGCCAGGACGAGGTCGATCGTCGTCGTACCCCCCAGTTCGCCGGGAATCGGCTCGCATCGTGCGGCCACCGAGCCGGCCAAGGTCGTCAGGACGTGCCAGCCGAACGTCGTCTCGCTCGGCAAGAAGGGCTTCGCCGTCCGTGTCGAGATCGAGACGGCGATTCCTTCCGGTACCTCGTGAAACACACAACAAAGTACGGCTCCCAGTGCAGCGGGCTGGACAAGTTGGGAACAGGCTTCGTCGACGGCCATCTTCGCGTCTGAAATGGCGTCCAAGCCGAAGTCCGCACGGGACACCACACCGTGGGTGAGCGTGCGGACAAGGGGAATCTGCTCCGCCTCGGCAGGAAGGCGGAGTTCGACCCGGTCGGACAGCCCGTCCGACTGTGGCCGGGTTTGGGGAGTCAGGCCGCCCCGTCCGTGTGCATCCATTATGAAACCCATCCGTCCGTGGCCGTGGGGTGATCGCGGCGGGAACTCGCCGCGAGACGCTTGATCAACGGCCCAGGGCGCGCTGAAGCTCCTTTTTGGACATCTTCGACCCGCCCTCGACGTTGCGCTGCTTCGCTTCGTTGTAGAGCTGGTCCTCGGTCGGGCCGTCCGGGCCCAAGCGGTTCCCGGACCGTATGCCGCCCCGCCGCCGAGGTGACATGTCCTGGAGGGATGTCCGGCTCGCCTCGCGCGACTCGCCCGCCCGCGCGCGGTTCTTGTTGACCGTGCGCGCGGCGATCTCCTCGGCCGAATCCTTGATGTGCTCGTACTGACGTTCTCGTTTGTCGCTCCAAGCCTGCTGCGGCATCGCGCCTCCTCTCTTCCCGGGTCAGGTACCCCGTTCGATTCGCCGGATAAACGTCCGGTTGACCCCGGGAACGGGCGGGTACGCGGGGGTCGGACGCGAAGGAGGCTTCGATGCGCATCGGCTACACACTCATGACCGAACAAACCGGCCCGAAGGACCTGGTGAGCTACGCCGCCGGGGCCGAGAAGGCGGGTTTCGACTTCGAGGTGATGAGCGACCACTATTCGCCCTGGCTGGACGCGCAGGGACATTCGCCGTACGCGTGGAGCGTGCTGGGAGCGGTCACCCAGAGCACCGAACGGGTCGAACTGATGACCTTCGTGACGTGCCCGACCATGCGTTATCACCCGGCGGTGGTGGCGCAGAAGGCGGCGACCGTGCAAGCGCTGTCGGACGGCCGGTTCACGCTCGGGCTCGGTGCGGGGGAGAACCTCAACGAGCACGTCGTCGGACGCGGCTGGCCGCCGACGAACGTCCGCCACGAGATGCTCGCCGAGGCGGTCCAGATCATCGGCGGGCTGTTCGACGGCGGGTACTTCAACTACGCGGGTGACCACTTCCGGGTGGACTCGGCGAAGCTCTGGGACCTCCCGGAGCAGCGCGTCCCGATCGCCGTCGCGGTGTCCGGGTCGCAGTCGGTGACGCGGTTCGCGCCGATCGCCGACGCGATGATCGCGGTGGAACCGGACGGATCGCTGGGCGGGGAGTGGGACGCCACCAGACTCGGCCCGCCCGGCAGGAAGATCGCGCAGATGCCGGTGTCCTGGGGTGAAGACCGCGACGCCGCGATCCAGCGGGCGCACGAACAGTTCCGCTGGTTCGCCGGCGGCTGGAAGGTCAACGCCGAACTGCCGGGGCCCGCGGGGTTCGCCGGGGCCACCCAGTTCGTCAAACCGGAGGACGTCGCCGCGGCCATCCCGTGCGGATCCGACGTCGACCGGATCGTGAAGCAGGCGGGCGAATTCGAGGCGGCCGGGTTCACCGACCTCGCCCTGATCCAGATCGGCGGCGACCAGCAGGAAGGCTTCCTCCGGTTCGCCGAGGACACGCTGCTGCCGGCGTTGCGAGGGTGATTCACCCGGAACGGGAGTGTGCGAACCCGCGGACGCGGGTACCAATGCGGCACGTCGTCCTTCACCCAAAGGGGGAACTGATGAACAACGAACTCGGACTTCATCCGGTACCCGACCTGTTGCCGGAAGGCCAGGACACGCCGGAACAGGAGGCGATCCGCCGCAAGGCGGCCCTCGCCGTGGCTTCACGGGCGAGGAGTGCCGAAGACTGCGCGACCCTGCTGGACATGCTCGGCCTGCACGACGGCGGCGGCAGCAGTAGCTCCGAAGTGGCTTGATCAGCGACCGCGCGCCGTGACGAGGTCCGCGACGAAGGCCTGATAGGCCTCGTCGCGGTCCGGCACGCGTAGCACCGCGGACGGGTGCACCGTGGCGACCGCGGTGATGTCGAACTCCGCCAGCTCGATCCGCTCCCCGCGGCTTCGGGTGACGCGGAAGTCGTCGCCGAGCAGCGCCTTCGCCGCGGTCGCGCCGAGGAAGATCAGCAGCTCCGGGATGGACCGCCGCCAGTTCGGCGTGCAGCCACCCCGGCCCTGCTGCGCGAGATCACGGCCGAGACCGTCTGGGGTCGCGCGGGAACGACGATCCTGATCTTCACCCCGTTCTTCCACCGCGACCCCGAATCCCTGCCCTGCGCCGACCGGTTCGAACCCGGGATCTGGCTCGACGGCAGCGCGGCGGCCAATCCGGCGTTGGTCCCGTTCAGCGCCGGACCGGCCATTTGTCCCGGCCGGGATCTGGTGCTGTTCTGCGCGAGCACGATGCTGGCGCACCTGATCCGGGATCGCCGCTTCGAACTGGCCTCCGGCGGCGTACTCGGGCCGGAGCGGCCACTGCCCGCGACGCTGGACAACTTCCACCTGAAGTTCTCGGCGGCCTAGGACTCGTCTTCGACCCACTCGAGCAGATCGCCGGGCTGGCATTCGAGCACCCGGCACATCGCTTCGAGGGTGCTGAACCGGACGGCCTTGGCGCGCCCGTTCTTCAGCACCGCCACGTTCGCCGGGGTCAGCCCGACGAGTTCGGCGAACTCGCCGACACTCATCTTGCGCTTGGCCAGTTCGACGTCGATGCGGACGACGATCGGCATCAGATCACCTGCTCCAGATCGGACCGCAGGGTGGTGGCCTGGCGCAGCAGCGTGCGCATCACGACCATGAGGAGGCCCAGCACGGCGACGCCGATCAACGCCAGGAACAACAGCAACGGCAGACCCGGGTCTTCGGCGTTGAAACCGACGTAGAGGAACACGCCCGCCAGCACCACCCAGCCGGCGAGGATCGCCCACACGATGGCGTCCACCCACCGCAGGGACGCCTCGGTGAAGATCTGGTCCTTCTTGACCAGGGTGAGCAGTTGCCAGGTGGCGACGACCACGACCTGCACGCACAGCACCCAGAAGATGGAGACCGCCGTCGCCGGCCAGCGCAAGTACGCCATCTCCGGGTCCTGTCGCGCCATATGCGCGAACTGCCCCGGCAGGGACATGGTCTGGAAGAGGACCAGGATCCCGAACAACAGCAGGAGGAACACTCTGAGCGGCGCGACGGCCCGTTGCCCTGTGATCATGCATCGAGTTTCGCGCGTTATCTATCGAAAGTCAATCGGTTGACATCGAAGTTCGATGACTCATGGTCAAGGAGGCATCGAACGGCCCCGATTTCGGGACGCGGCCGGTGAGAGCGGTGACCTACGACGATCTCGGCGGGCCGGGCCGACGATGGAGGATTCGGGACACTCAACGTCCCGAATCTTCCCCGCTCACCGGGGTACTGAGCCGAGGTCGCGCGGAGGTGCCCAGGCCGAGGCGCATCAGCAGACGCGGTCATGCCACGCCGCCCGTCGCCGGGGTATCCGAAGTGCGGGCATACGCGGACACTGAATCGGCATTCGCGACGAGTCCATGAGGGAATCGCTCACCGCATTCGGTGAAGGGGTTGAATTTTCGTTGTGCGAAGGAATTCACCCGGCGGTAGCTCAGCCGTTGTCGCGCCAGGAGGGGTCTGTCAGGATGCTCGTGACCCGACCAGAAGGAGCGTTCCAGTGGCTTCCCGTCTCAATCCTTACATCAGCTTCGCCGGCGACGCCCGGCAGGCCATGGAGTTCTACAAGTCGGTGTTCGGCGGAGAACTGACGCTGAATACGTTCGGTGAATCCGGGATGGCCGGTTCGCCGGTGGAGAACCAGATCATGCACAGTCAGCTCGACACGCCGAGCGGCTACACGATCATGGCGTCGGACACGCCGCCGGGAATGGAGCACAAACCGGGCACCAACCTGTCGGTCAGCCTCAGCGGCGATGACGGCGGGGAATTGCGCGGATACTGGGAGAAGCTGTCCGCCGACGGCACGGTTTCGGTTCCGTTCGAAAAGCAGATGTGGGGTGACGAATTCGGTGCCTGCACCGACAAGTTCGGCATCTCGTGGATGGTGAACGTCATCCAGTCCTAGGGCTTTCCGGCCCGATCCACCCCCTGCCGAAGCTCCTGGCTTCCGGGGACTTCAGGCCTCGATCACGCGGTTCTTGTCACGGCACCGGTGAAATCGCCGTTCTCCTCCGGAGAGGGTCCGGCGGTTTCATCGGGAGGCAAGGATATGAACAGGATGATCGCGGTACTGCTGGTTTCGGCCGGTGCCGTCGCTTCCGTCGTGGGACTGGGCGGTTGTGGTACACCGACCGCCGGTACACCGATCACCGTGGTGCGCGAGATCGCACCTCCCTCGACCACCACCGCCGTTGTCGTCGCACCGCCGCCGCCCGCTTCGGTGGTCGTGGTGGAGCCACCGACGACGGTCACGCGGGCGCCCGCCGTCCAGCGCCTCACTTCGTGCCGGCGGCTTCTCGCCGAGGGTTACTCCTTCGAGTACGCGTTCAGCGCCTGGGTGAACGCGGGCCGTCCGCTGAGCTGGGACGCCGATCGTGACGGATACCCGTGCGAGCAGTCCTACGGGAACCGGAACTAGGCGGGTCCGCCCATCCCCTGAAGTCCGTGAAGGCACCCGCGCCGTAAGTGTCTAGGGCGTACTGAGGTTCTGTTGAGGGGTAAGGCAAGGGTGGCGTGGTCGGTGCCGGGGGTCGTGAGTGGCGTTTCGGGTTAGAACCCGAATCGCCACTCACGACCCCCTCGCGCCTGACACGGCACGTTCGACCTCCTTGGGCCTGACCGCCATTACCGCTCACCAGGCACACCAGCGCCACGCGTCGGCGTTGATTGTTCTTCCCGAATCAAGGGTTCCGGTCAACCCGTCCCCGGGATGTAGTAGCCCGCGACGAAGCGACGGGCTGGTGGGGAGAGGGAATGAGCTCAGCGGAGGGTGTTGTCCTGGTGATCGGCTGCGGAGCGCGGCCGTACCGGGAGTACCTGTTGGCGTCGGCCGGGCACCGGCATCCCTTGTGGCTGTTCAATGGGACCGAGCCGACCTGGCAGGAGCGCTACATCACCGGCGCGACGGTGCTGGACACGCAGGACCAGGACGCCGTGCTGGCCGAGGCCCGCGCGCTCCACGCCACGACGCCGGTGCTCGGCGTGGTGTCCTGGGACGAGGCGTTGATCGTGGCGGCGGCACACGTCGCGGACGAACTCGGCGTGCCGGGCCCGGGGATCTCCGCGATCGAGGGCTGCCGTGACAAGTGGTTCAGCCGCCGGACGCTCACCGCGGCAGGCGTCGCCCAGCCCGATTTCGGCTTCGTGCACGACGAGGACCAGGCGGTCCGCGTGGCGGAGCGGATCGGGTTCCCGGTCGTGGTCAAGCCGCGTGGGGGAGGCGCCAGCATCGGCGTCAGTCTCGCGGAAGACGCCGGCGCGGTGCGGAAGGCGTTCCACACCGCCGAGGACGCCAGCTTCGACGGCTCTCCCGCGTACATGGGCGGAGCGCTGGTCGAGGAGTACCTGAGCGGTCCGGAGATCAGCGTGGACGGCGCCGTCGTGGACGGTGAGTACACGCCGATGTTCGTGGCGCGCAAGACGGTCGGCATGCACCCGTACTTCGAGGAACTCGGTCATCTGGTCAGCTCCGCGGACGAACTGCTCGCCGACCCGGCCCTCTGCTCGACGCTGGCCCGCGCGCACAGCGCGATCGACTTCCGGTACGGCATCACCCACACCGAACTCAAGCTCACCGAACGCGGACCGGTGATCGTGGAGATCAACGGCAGGCTCGGCGGGGACCTGATCCCGTTGCTCGCCAAGTTCGCGACCGGGGTCGACCCTGGCGCGGCCGCGGTCGACGTCGCGCTCGGCATGCGTCCCCATCTCCCGCACGAGGCCGAGCCCCGCTGGGTCGGCGTGCGGTTCGGTTACCCGAAACAGGACTGTGTCGTCGAGTCCGTGTCCGTCCCGGGTTCCCTGCGGGACAACGGAATCCTCGCCGCCGACGCGCTCGTCGAGCCGGGCGCGCGCCTGCGCCTGCCGCCGGCGGCGTTCATCTCGCGGCACGCGTACGTGATCTGCGCGGGCGCCGATCCCGAAGACTGCGAGGCGGTTCTGGACAAGGCCATGGCCCAGGTCCGGCTGACCGCGCACCCGCTGCTGCCCGCGGTCGCCGCCGGTGGCTGATCGCGCACGCGCACCGCAGAACACCCTTCCCAGCACTCTCAACGATGGCGGAGCAAACAATGGCGAACCGTGATGTCGAGCTGCTCGCAGTCGGAGCAGGACCGTCCAACCTGGCCCTCGCCGTGGCGCTGGAGGAGCTCGCGCCCGGCCTGGCCCGCGAATCGGTCCTGCTCGAACGCGACGAAGAGGTCTCCTGGCAGCGGGGGATGCTCCTGCCGGAGGCGCTGTCGCAGGTCTCGTTCCTCAAGGATCTGGTGACCCTGCGCAATCCGCGCAGCCGCTTTTCCTTCCTCAACTACCTGCACGCCACCAACCGGCTCAACGAGTTCGTGAACATGGGCAGCTTCGTCCCGTACCGGGTGGAGCTCGCCGACTATCTCAAGTGGACGGCCGACTCGCTTTCGCTGGTGGATCTGCAGCGCGGCCGGGAATGCCGCGAGATCACTCCCGTGTGGACGGACGGCACGCTCACCGGCTGGGACACCCGCGTCGCCGACGGCGAGGTCATCCGCAGCCGGTACCTGGTGGTCGGCGCCGGCCGCGACGCGCGGATCCCCGACCGGCTCCGGACGGTGAACCAGGACCGCGTCATCCACAGCACGCAGTACCTGCCGAGGATCGCGAAGCTGCGCAAGGACCTTCCGTACCGCGTCGCGGTGATCGGCGCCGGGCAGAGCGCGGCGGAACTGTTCAGCTCGGTGCAGACCGATCTGCCCGAATGCAAGCCGACCATGGTGATGCGTTCGATCGGCCTGAACTACTACGAGAGCAGCAAGTTCAACAACGAGCTGTTCTTTCCGTCCCATGTGGACACGTTCTTCGGCTCGCGGCCGGAAGCCCGCGAACAGATGCTCAAGGAGATGCACCACACGAACTACTCCGGGCTGGCGCCGGGCACGATGGACGCGCTCTACCGCTCCGTCTACCTGGACCGCCTCTCCGGCCGTTCCCGGCTGCGGATGATCACCATGGCCGACCTCACCGACGCCCGTGACGAGGGCGACGAGATCGTGCTGGAACTGACCGACCGGCGCACCGGCGAGACGCAGGAACTGCGCACCGACCTCGTGCTGCTCGGCACCGGTTTCTCCCCGGAGATGCCGAAGATGGTCCAAGAGATCGCGAAGTCGATCGGCCTCTCGGAGATCAAGGTGACCCGCGACTACCGGTTGGAGATCGACCAGCCCGCCACCGCGGCCGTGTACCTCCAGGGCGTCAACGAGGCCACGCACGGGATCGCGGACTCGCTGCTGAGCGTCCTCGCCCCGCGCGCCAACGACATCCTGCAGGACATCCTCACCCTCCGTGGCGAAAACCCCTCGGTGCCGCCGCAGCCGACGTCGGACACCGCGCCCATCGTCGCCACCCGCTGAGTCCCAGGAAAGGAAGAAGACAGTCATGGAGATCCGTCCGCTCGAGCGGGAAAAGATGGTCTTCGAGAACGGAGCCTACGGCCAGCGGCTCCTGCCGTGGGCGGCGCTGAACGCGCCGTTCGAAGGCGCGTGGGTCACCGTGCCGGCGCACGGCGCGACGGGTGCGCATTCCCACCACGAGTACGAGATCTTCATCGCCGTCAACGGGGAGGCGGTCGTCGAGTCCGGGGGAGAGCGCCGCGCCTTCCGCCCCGGTGACGTCGAGTTCCACCAGCCCGGCACGGAGCACCGCATCCTCAACGACGGCGCCGAGGACTTCGAGATGTACGCGATCTGGTGGGACTCCGACATGACGGCGAAGTTCGCCGCCCGGCATGCGGAAGAGTCGTGAGCATGGCCGACACGCGACCGGTGGTGATCATCGGCGGCCCCCCGACGTCCAACGGAGACCTGCACATCGGGCATATCGCCGGCCCGTACCTCGGTGCCGACGTGCACCGGCGGTACCTGCGGGCGGCGGGCCGCGAGGCCGTGTTCGCCTCGTGCACCGACGACAGCCAGACCTACCTCGTCACCAGCGCGGCCCGGGTCGGGCAGACGCCGCCCGAACTGGTGGAGCAGTCGACCGAGAACATCCAGCGCACGTTCGAGGCGATGGGCGTCGAGGTCGACGGCTTCTCGCCGACCGACGACGGCTACAAGGCGCTGGTCTACGACTACGTCAAACGCCTGTACGACAAGGGAAAGCTCCGCCTGCGCAAGGTGCGGCTGCCGTACAGCGAGAGCAGGGGCGAGTTCCTGGTCGAGGGTTTCGTCGGCGGTGGCTGCCCGACGTGCCTCGCCGACAGCCGCGGCGGATTCTGCGAGGGCTGCGGGCATCCGATCGACTTCGACGCGCTGATCGAGCCGTACTCGGTGCTCGACCCCGCCGACGAGGTGACCTACCGTGAGACCGAGATCATGGTCTTCCCCGTCTCGGAGTACCGCGAGCAGCTCCTCGCCTACTACGAGGAACGCGGTCCCGCGTGGCGACCGCACGTGCTCGGGCTCATGCGGGAACTGCTGGCCGGGCCGCTGCCCGATTTCGCCATCACGTACCCGGTGAAGTGGGGCCTGCCGGCGCCGTTCCTCCAGACGCCGGGGCAACGGCTCAACGCGTGGGTCGAGGGTATGCCCGCCTCGATGTACTGCACCGAGTACGCGTTGCGGCGCAACGGGAAACCGAAGGCCGCCGCCGACGACGCCTGGCTCGCGGAGAACGACGCGCGAGTCGTGGTGTTCATGGGGTTCGACCCGCTGTTCACCTGGGGCGTCGTCCACGTCGCCGAGCTGATGGCCCTCGAGGGCCGCTATGTCCTCCCGGACACGCTGCTGGTCAACGAGTTCTACGAACTGGAGAACGAGAAGTTCTCCACCAGCAAGGGACATGTGGTCTGGGCCAGGGACCTCGCGGCCGAGGTGCCCCGCGACATCGCGCGGTTCCACCTCAACCTCACCGCCCCCGAGTTCGCGCGGACCAACTTCTCCCGCGCCGCGCTGGAGAAGGTCGCGGGGGAGCGGCTGGTCGCGCCCTGGAACGAACTCGCCGAGACGCTGGCCAAACTCACCGCCGAGGTCGGCGGGGAGAACGGCTCGCTCCCGGTGTCGGCCGAGGCCACCGAACGCGCGGCCGCGATGGTCTCCCGGTTCGCCTTGAACTACGAACTCGAGGACTTCAGCCTCAGCCGGGCCGCCGATCTGGTTGTGCAGCACGTCGAACGCCTGCGGGCGGCGACGGAACGCACGCTGAAGGGCAACCTCGACCAGGAGATGCTCCGCGCGAGGCTCGGCGACCTCTTCCTCGAACTGCGGGCACTGATCGGCTGCGCGTCGCCGATCCTGATCGACCTCGCCGAGCGTGCCGCCGAGGCAGGCGGGTTCGAACTCAGGATCGCCGCGGCCGCCTTCGACGTCACGCACACCACGGCCTTCACCGTGCCACCACTGGAATTCCCCCCGACGAGCGAGGTCTGAGACCCCATGTCACTCGACAGCACCCTCTCCCCCGACGTGGTCAGGAGTTCCCGGCTCGCCGAACGCCTGCTGGTGCCGGCGGGCTTCGTCACCACGGCGGGCAACGCGTTCCAGATCACCGCGGCCGCCATCCTGGTCTTCCACGCCGAACAGACCACCCTCGCCGTCGGCTGGCTGTTCATCGCGGTGTCCATCCCGCAGGTCGCGCTCGCCGTCCTGTTCGGCAAACTGGTCGACAAGGTCGACCGCCGGATGCTGTGCGTGGCGGCGGATCTGGTGAGCGCGATGACCGCGCTGGCGCTGCCGCTGTGGCTGTGGCTGGGCGGCCCGGCGAATCTGGGTTCCTACATCGCGAACTTCATGCTCGCCTGCACCGCGGCGTTGTTCATGCCCGCGAGCAACGGCCTGATCAAGGAACGGATCCGCGACGAGCGGCTCGGGAAGTTCAACTCGCACTTCGAGATGGCGAGCAACTCCGGCATGCTGCTGGCGTCCTCGCTGGCGGGCTTCCTGGTGATCTGGTTCGGCGCCACCCCGTTGTTCGTGTTCAACTCGCTGAGCTTCGTCCTCTCGGCCGTGCTGGTCTACGCGATCGGCCGCAAACCGGTCAAGACGCCGGTGACCGTCGAGACCACGACGACCGAAACCCCGGCGGCCCCGGCCGAGACGCCGGTGCGCCAGCCGGTGAAGCGGCTCGCGCTGTTGTACGCCAACGGGAACATCGGCCTGATGGTCGCCAACGTGATCCTGACGACGCTGATCCTGCAGACGTTCAACCAGGGCGCCTGGATGATCGGGGTGGTCGACGCGCTCGCCGGTGCCGGGTTCATCATCGGCGCCGCGGCGTACGGCAAGGTCAGCAAGCGGTTCAAGGGTATCCACCTCGCCGTGCTCGGCACGCTCGGCAACCTGATCTGCCTGGCGATCCAGCCGTTGCACTACATCGCGCTGATGGCGGCGATCCCGTTCGCCGGGTTCTGCTTCGCGCAAGGCCGGATCGCGGCCCGCACCCTGTTGATGCGGGCCAGCCCGGAAGAGCGCGTCGGCCGGATCTTCGGCGGCACCCAGGCACTGGGCCTCGGGCTCGGTGTCGGCGCGACGGTCGTGCTGTCCTCGCTGGCGGACGCGACTTCCGTGCCCTACGCCTTCTGGGGACTGGCTCTCCTGCAGGGCGCGATCGTGATCGGTACCTACTTCAGTCTGGCGAAACCGTTGTCGGCGCAGGAAAAGCGGCCGGCCGAGGTTCTCGAGGCGACCGCCGCCTGAGTGCGGCGACGAGCGGAGGAAACGAAAGTCATGACGGAAAAGCCGATCAAGGGCGGCGTGGCGACCTGGGCCTGCCTGCCCGGATTCCCGCCGGCGATCATCTTCCCGTTCACCCCAGGTGAGCGGTACGGCATGCGGAACCTCTACGAGTTCCAGATGCTGATGTACCGGCCGCTGTACTGGCTCGGCCGCGACGGCGAGCCGACGGTCGACCACGACCTCAGCATCGGCGAGGAGCCGGTGTGGGACGAAAGCGGCCGCACCTGCACGGTTCGCATCAAGCCGTGGAAGTGGTCCAACGGCGAGACGGTCTGCGCGGACAACGTCATCTTCTGGGTCAACATGCTGAAGGTGAAGGGGCCGAAGTTCGGCGCCTACACCGAGGGGTTCTTCCCGGACAACCTGGTGTCGTTCGAGAAAGTGGCCGAAGACAAGGTCAGTTTCACCTTCGACAAGGCGTATTCGAAGAACTGGATCCTGCTCAACCAGCTGACCATGATCACGCCGATGCCGAAGGCATGGGACCGCACCGCGGACGGACCCGCCGACGCCACGCACGACATCGGCCAGGCCGAGGCCGTGTACGAGTACCTGATGGCGGAGAACGGCGACCCCGTCGCCGAGGACAACAGCCACCGAACGCGCTGGGCGGACAGTCCTGTGTGGAGTGTCGTCGACGGTCCGTGGAAGCTGAAGAGCTACACCGAAGAGGGCGTCGTCACCTTCGTCCCGAACGAGCACTACAGCGGCCCGAACCCCGCGCACCTCGACGAGCTGCGCCAGGTCCCGACGTCGTCCGACGAACAGCAGTACGCGCTGCTGGAGTCGGGCGACGTCGAGGTCGGCTTCCTGCCGCTGGGCATGGGCGTCCAGCCGGACGGCGATCCGACCAAGGGTGGCCCCAACCCGCTCGGCGACGGCTTCCAGCTGGAACCGCAGATCCTGTTCACCATCAACTTCATCGCGGTGAACTTCGGCAACCCGACCATCGCCGGCCACCTGATCCGGCAGCCGTACATCCGGCAGGCGCTGCAGAGCTGTCTCGACCAGGAATACGGCGCGCGCGAGATCTACCAGGGTTACGGATGGAGCCAGACCGGCCCCATCCCGGTGCTGCCGACGAGTGACCTCGTCTCGCCGAAGATCACCGAACGTGGCGGCTTCTGGCCGTTCGACCTGGAGAAGGCGCGGAGCCTGCTCTCCGAGAACGGCTGGGACGTCAGCGTTTCCCCGGCGGTCTGCGTGCGTCCCGGCACCGGCCCCGGCGAGGCGGGCGAGGGCATCCCCGCCGGCACCGAGCTGAGTTTCTCGCTGCGGTACTGGGAAGGCAGACCGGCGCTGACCCGGCTGATGGAGCAACTGCGCGACAACGCGGCCAAGGCGGGTATCGAGATCCGCCTGCAGGAAGTGATGGGCTCGGTCCTGGTGGCGCAGGACGGCCCCGGCGAGGCGCGGATGTGGGAGCTGTCCTGCTGGGGCGGCGGCTGGGTCTACAACTATCCGACCGGCGAGAACCTGTTCCAGAGCTCGGCTTCCTGCAACTTCAGCAACTACCGCGACGCCAAGGCGGACGAGCTGATCGCGAAGACGGTCACCTCCGACGACCTCGAAGCGCTGCACGAGTACCAGGAGTACATCGCCGACCAGGCCCCGGTGATCTTCATGCCGACGTTCCCCCGGCGGTTGTTCGAGGTCAAGGGCAACCTGCGCGGGTTCTCGCCGATCAACCCGTACGGGCTGATCAATCCCGAGAACTGGTACTACGTCGAGGATGGGTCATGACGCGGCCGGTGCTGTTGGTCGGGTTCGTGGCCGCGGCGCTGGGTTCGTCCATCAAGGACTTCCAGCCCGACGGTTCGGTGATCTTCGTCGAGGAGCCCGACGTCGTCCGCAAACGCGACGCGCGGAAGACGGTGGCCGGTTCGGCGCTGGTGCGCGAGCTGATCGAATGGGAGTTCCACCTGCCGGGCAAGGCGGACGAGTTCTACCACGTCCACCACGACCTCGACCCGGCCGCGGTGGTGCCGCTGACCGAGTACGCGACCCCGTTCGCGGCCCGGCTCGCGGAACGCTACGGCCTGCCTGGCGCGGGGTTCGGCGCGGCGCGGATCCTGCGGGACAAGGCGGTGCTGCGCCTGGTCAGCCGGGCGGCGGGGATCGCGAACCCGGCTTCGGCGCGCGTCGAAAGCCCGGCGCAGGTCCGCGAGTTCATGGCCCGGCATCCGGGGAAGATCGTGCTGAAGCCCGCGAACCGGCAGGCGTCGGTGGGGACCAAGGTGCTCACCGACGAGGCCGAGGCCGAGCAGGCGTGGGCGAACTGTGTCGTGCAGGACGAGGGGATCTTCGTCCCGGACCGCGCGATGGAACTGAAGATGCTGGCCGAGAGCTTCGTCGAGGGCGACGAGTACAGCGTCGAGATGCTGCTGCGGGACGGTGAGCCGCTGTTCGCCAACGTCACCGGCAAGCAGCTGTTCCCCGGTCCGCGCCCGATCGAGCTCGCGCATATCGTTCCCGCCGACATCCCGGACGAGCTGACCGCGCTGCTGAACGAGGAGACGCGGCGCCTCACCCACGCGGCCGGGTTCCGCACCGGGATCGTCCACTGCGAATGGATCGTCTCGGACGGCGTCCCGTATCTGGTCGAATGTGCCGGCCGGTTCGCGGGCGATGGCATCATCGAGCTGATCCAGCGCGCCTACCCGGTCGAGCTGAACCGCGCCTACTTCTCGGTGATGAAGGACGAGCCGGTCGCGGACCTGTTGCCGCGCAAGGCCGAAGGCGGCGCGGCCGTCCGGTTCCTCTCGATCGAGCCCGGGCTCATCGAGGACGTACGCGGAGTGGAAAAGGCGTCGCAGTCCGAAGGCGTGTTCATGTGCGACGTCGGCGTTTCGGCGGGTGACCGGTTCGACGGGCTGCGCAGTTCGTGGGACCGCGTCGGCGATCTGATGGTGACCGCGGACAGCCCGGCGGAGGCGTTGCGCCTGGCCGAAGAGGCGGTCGCGCTGATCGAGATCGACGTGCGGCCGGATCGCGAAGAGAGGGAGAACGCCGCACCATGACCATCGAAGCCGTCCAGTCCGTACTCCCGGACGCCGGTCTCGACGTGATCGTCACCGGGCTCTCGTCGGACGCGCACACCTGGAACCTGGTGTACCTCGAGCTGTTGCTGGAGGAGCTGGGCTGCCGGGTGACCAACCTCGGCGCCTGCGTGCCCGACGCGGTCATCGTGCGCGAATGCGTCGCCCGGCGGCCGGATCTGGTGGTGATCAGCAGCCTCAACGGGCACGGTCGCCAGGACGGCGTCCGGTTGATGGAAGCCTTCCGCACGCGGGCGGAGCTGGTCACGACGCCGGTCGTCATCGGCGGAAAGCTCGACGTCACGGGCGGCAGCAACGCGGCACGGCTGCTGGAGGCCGGTTTCGACGCGGTGTTCGAGGACTCCGGCGGCCTGACCCCGTTCCGCACCTTCCTCCGCACGCTGTCCGTGCGCACCGGTGTCCCGCTGGGCGCCGGATGAGCGTGCTCGCCCCGCCGCGGGGACTGTCGTTCGGCGAGGTGATCGCGCGTCACCACGCCAAGGGAGAACTGGTCGTCCAGCCCCGGATGGGGTTCGCCGATCCGGGGCGGATGACCAGAGGGTTGCTCGCGACGAGGGCGGCGCGGGCCGCGACGGTCGGCACCATCACGATCGACAGCTACACCAGGGTGGGCGACCACGAGGCGGCTCGCGCGGCGCTGGCGGCCGACGCCGATCTCAACGGGTACCCGCTCGTCGACCACGATCCCGCGACGACGACGGCGTTGCTCGACGGCGTGCTGAGCAGGGACTTCCCGGTGCAGATCCGGCACGGTTCGGCGGACCCCCGCCGGATCGTGCGGACGTTGCTGGACTTCGGGCTGCACGCGACCGAGGGCGGGCCGGTGTCGTATTGCCTGCCCTACAGCCGGATGCCGCTCTCGGCGGCCGTCGACAACTGGCGGCGGTCGTGCGAAACGCTGGCCGAGGCCAGGGGCCCCGAGCTGGAGCCGCATCTGGAGACCTTCGGCGGCTGCATGATGGGCCAGCTGTGCCCGCCGGCGCTGCTGGTGGCGCTGAGTGTGCTGGAGGGGATGTTCTTCTGGCGGCACGGGATCCGCTGCCTTTCCTTCAGCTACGCGCAGCAGACCCACGCCGGGCAGGACGAGGAGGCCGTCGCCGCGCTGCAGGCGCTGATCAGGGAATACGTGCCACACGCGCGGACCCATGTGGTGATCTACGGCTACATGGGCGTCTATCCGAGGACCCCGGACGGCGCGCTCGCGCTGATCGCGGAGTCCGCTCGGCTGGCCGCGCGGACCGGGGCGAGCAGGCTGATCGTCAAGACCACCGCCGAAGCGCACCGGCTGCCGACCGTGGCGGAGAACGTGACCGCGCTGGAACACGCCGCCGAGGCCGCGCGGGGCGTGTCCCGTATCGGCCGTCTCGGCGACACTGGGATCCACGCGCAGGCGAAAGCGTTGGTGGACAACGTCCTTTCGCTCGACAGCGACCTCGGCAGGGCGCTGGTCACCGCTTTCGCTCGGGGCCAGCTGGATGTCCCGTTCTGCCTGCATCCGGACAACGCCGGCCGCGCGCGCGGCCGGCTGGACGCCGGTGGCCGCCTCGAATGGCAGCGGATCGGCGCGATGCCGCTGGGTGACCTCGTCGACCTGCCGGCGGACCGGCGGATGACTTCGAGCGACCTGCTGGACGCGCTGCGGTACGTCGAGCGGTCGTTCGACGAGAAGTACGGGCTGCCCGGAATCGAGACTGTACAACCAATACAGGGGAGTGGAACATGACCGGAACATCGGAAGCCGGGCTGCCGCCGGGCACCCGCGAACACCTGACGTCACCGGTGACGCAGGCGGCGTTGCGCATCCAGAACAGCATCACCGCGGGCACCCGCGAGTACCTCGGGATGAACGGGTTCGTGGAACTCCAGCCGCCGCTGATCGGACCGGTCACCGACCCTGGCTGCCGCGGTGCCAAACAGGTCGATGTCGACTACTACGGGCACAAGTACAAGATGATGACCAGCGTCATCCTGTACAAACAGGCGTCGTTGCTCGCGTTCGACAAGATCTTCTACGTCGCCCCGAACGTGCGGCTGGAGCCGCTGGAGACCTCGACCACCGGACGGCATCTGGTCGAGTTCACCCAGATCGACGTCGAGGTCGCGCGGGCGAGCCGCGAGGAGGTGCTCGACGTCGCTCAGGGCCTGCTCCGGCACGTGGTCACGTACACCCTGCGTGAGTCCAAAGTGGACCTCGCCACGCTGGGCCGGGACCAGGCGGCGTTCACGGCGCTGCTCGAAGAGGACTTCGAGCGGATGACGCACCGCGAGGCGGTGGCGCGGTTGCAGGGCCTGCGGCACGGGCAGAGTGCCGACGCGGAGATCGACTGGCAGGGCGAGCGGATCATCTCCGAGCAGACGAACCGGCCGTTCTTCATCGTCGACTATCCCAAGGGGTCGCGCGGGTTCACCGACGGCGAGTCCAGCACCGAACCCGGGGTGCTGCGGAACTTCGACCTCATCGCCTCGGACGGGTTCGGCGAACTGTGCAGCGGCGGCGAGCGCACGCACGAGTACCGGCGGCTGATCGAGCGGATGCGGGAGACGGGGGAGAACCCGGCGAAATACGCCTGGTACCTCGACCTCGCGCGCGAGGGGCTGCCGCCGAGCGCGGGTTTCGGGATGGGGCTCGAGCGGGTGACGCGGTACATCGCCGGGCTGGACGCGGTCTGGCAGGCCAACGCGTACCCGAAGCTGCCGGGGATCGCGGCGCCGTGATCACCGCACGGCAGCTCCCCGAAGACGCGATCCGCGCCAGGGCGCGGGAAGGCAGCGCGGCGATCTTCCCCGACGTCGCGGGATACGGCCGGTCGCTGTTCGGCGCGGACGTCGAATCGGGTACCGACGAACTCGACCGCGCGCGGATCGTGCCGCCGGTGTTCGTCCCGCGACGCCTGGAGAAGATGTTCGACCTCGCCCGCGAACCGGTCTACGGCGACGTCGGACTGTCGACCGTGCTCGGCGGCTTCACCGCGCCGTCGCCGGTGTTCCTGTGCGCGTTCGGATCCACACAGGTGGCGGGCAGCGGGCTCGGCATCGCCGTGAGCGAGCAGGCGGGCAGGCTCGGAATGCCGATGGTGATCGGCGAGAACGTCGTGCCCATGCACGGATACGGTCGCATGGGCGAAAGCGCCGAAGACGGCCTGCTCGGCCGGATCCGCGCGTACGCCGGCGTGGTGCCAGACGGGCTCGGCGGCGTCGTCGTCCAGCAGAGCACCGAAGACGCCGACGCGGAAGTGTGGAACCTCGTCTACAGCGACCCGTCGGCGACGAAACTGCTGGAAACCGGGCGGCTGGCCTTCGAGCTCAAGGTCGGTCAAGGCGCCAAACCGGGCCTCGGCGGGATGACCGTGCTCTCGCGCACGGCCGCGGGTGAGATCGCCGAACAGTACACAGTGGACGAAGCCTTCGGCGACGGCACGGCCATGGTGCTGCGGTCCAGCAGTCCCGGCACCTTCACCGGGGAAATCCTGCGCCAGCAGATCCACCTGATGCGCAACAACTACCCGCGGGCCCGGGCCTGGGTGAAACTGCACCCGGGCCGTGACGTCGGCGAGGCCGCGCAGGTCGCGTGGGCGGCGGGCGCGGACGCCATCACCGTGGACGGTGCCGAGGGCGGCACCGGCTGGGCGCCGTCGGTGTTCCTCGACCAGGTGGGGTTGCCGCTGGTGGAATGCCTGCGCAGGGTCGGCAAACATGACGCGTCGCTACTCGTGTCGGGGCGGATCTGGGAAGGGGCCCGCGCGCTGAAATGCCTGGCGATGGGCGCTTCCGCGGTCGGCCTCGGCCGGGCGGCGCTCCTCGCCGTCGACGAGGACGCGACCGAAGGGCTCGTGCGGCTGGTGCGCTGCCTCGAACTCGAACTGCGGCTCCTGGCCAGCGCGCTCGGGAAGTACGACCTCGCGGATCTCACCTCGGACGACCTGTGGTTCCCGACTCGAACGGAGCAGCACGGATGATCAACTACGACGGGAAACGGTTCCGCAAGGTCAGTGCCGACCCGAACGCGCCGGTCACCCTGTACCGGCAGAAGGACGACCTGGTGTGGGCCGAACTGACCGGCGGCGGTGTGCGGCTCGGGTCGCTCACCGGGAAATGCGGCGAGGACGGGACCATCGACATGGCGTACACGATGGTCCTGGCCGGCGGTCAGGTGATCGCGGGGCACAGCACGAACACCCCGGAGTTCCTCCCGGACGGGAGGATCCGGCTGAACGAGGTCTGGGAGCGGTACGGGACTCCTGGCTCTCGCGGAACCTCCGCTATCGAAGAGGTCGCCGAGTAGGTCTTTTGCGCGTGAAGGCCCCCTTCCCTCGGCTGAGCCGAGGGAAGGGGGCCTTCACGCGCTTATGGGGTGCGGCAGGCGTTCGGTGCAGGTGGTCGTGGCGAGGACCGAACACACGTGATTGAAGGCGTAACACACGTGATTGAAGGCGTAACTCTCGCACCCGGCTGTCATCCGTCCCCAGACACGCGAGTTACGGCTCCAGACACGCGAGTTACGGCTTCAATCACGCGAGTCACGCGTCAACACGATGCCGGGCCGCCGCAGCACCGGATTTCTACCCGCTTCATCGGCCGAATGGCGATTCACGCGACCGAAAAGGGCAGTCGAGGGGGCCGAACGGCGCACGCCGAAAGGAGGATTTCACCGCGGGTTCTTTTCCAGGTATTCCGTCCAGACCTTCTTGGGCACGCACATTCGCCAAGAGTCGACGATCAGCTCTCGTAACTCCTCGTAATCGATCGCGGACAGCCGGACGCGAACCCACTGATAGCGCATATCGGAGGGAATCGGCATCATGAACTTGTCCGGCTCGCCTGCCACCAGCGCTTCCCGCTCTTCTTTGGGATAGCCGAATCCCATCACGGTTTCGTCGGGTGAGAGCGAAAGGAAGACGATTCGCCCCACGCGGAACTTCGCCCGGTCCCGGACCAGTGCCTCATAGGCGCGGGGTAGCTCCGAAGCGATCTTTCTGACGTCATCCCCGGTTACCATTTTTCCACCATTCTCCGCTGTCTGTTCCCCAGTCACCCTTGGCGCCCATGGTGAAGGCGACGTAAAGGTATTCGTCGAGGACCTTCGCCAGTGACACGGGCCTGCCCACCAGGGCGGGGATGTCCTCCCCGCCGTCTCCCGCCTCCGCGATCACCGCGGCGGCCCAGTCGCGGCCGAGCCGGAGGTGCCTGCCGAACGCGGCGCCGTCGCGGGCGCCGTGGAGGGCGGCCGCGATGGCGGCGTCCCACGGCATGATCGTGTTGGGCAGCAACGCATACAGTGCCTTGGCCGCGGCGGTCGGACCGAGGGTGCGCCGGGCCCGTCCGGCTGAGACGACGACGCCCGAGAGGTCCGCGTACGCCTTCGCGGCGGTGTCGATCCCCGTGTCGGTCAGGTCGGCGAGGTCGACGGATGGGAGCGTAGTGCCCCAGGTCTCCCACCAAGCCCGGACCCCCTCGTCGAAGGGGGCGGGTTCGCCGTCCCGAGGGTAGCGGATCCGGCATCCCCACGAGTTCAACCAGCGAAGAAGAATTGTGCGATGTGCGGGCTGTGACAGGTCGATCGCGGACCGCGTTTCTTGTACGAGTCGAAGCCATGAGGTGTCGGCATTCGCGAAGCCGTTGAACACTTCGGCGGCCCGCCGGAGTTCGGCGAGTGGCGGCAGGGCGTCAGACATGCGCGAACTCTATCCGGTGCCACCAAGGGGGTGAATTTCCGCGTCCAACTATTGGACTTTGTACATTGAGTCACCTATTTGTATCTGCTGCATGGTTGATTGGTCCTTTAGGGTTGTGGCCAGGAAGGCCGCAGGGGTGGTGGTCACGCAGCGCGATTGCGTTACCCCATCCAGGGGAGGAGATGGCATGGGCAGACCCGAGCGACCGTTGGACGGCACAACCGGTCCGATCGCCGCATTCGCTCACGATCTGCGCGTTTTGAGGAACCGAGCGGGAAACCCGAGCTACCGGGAACTCGCGAGGACGGCACTGTTCGCACCTTCCGTGCTGTCCAGCGCGGCCAGCGGCCACCGACTGCCCACTCTCGCCGTGACCTTGGCGTTCGTCTCCGCGTGCGGTGGGGATCGTGCGGCGTGGGAACGACGTTGGCGGAGTGTCGCCGGGCAGACCGGGAGCGGCGCCGAGGTCCGGGAGGACCGTGCGCCCACGTCACCGCAGGCGGAGGTTCCGCCGGATGCCGCGCACGCGGTGTCATCCGGCGTCATCCGTCTCGCCCATCCGGCTCAGCTGCCCATGGGATCGAGGACTTTCGTCGGCAGGGAACGGGATCTGGCCGACGCCGCCGGGATGATCGGGTCGACCGGGCCGGTCAAGGTGCCGTTGCTCGTCAGCGGGCCGATAGGCGTGGGGAAGACGGCCTTCGCCTTGCGGCTGGCCGAAGAGGTGGCGGCGGACTTCCCGGACGGGCAGCTCTACGCCGATCTGGGGGACGGCGGAACCGGTGGCCGGTCGGCCAACGGGATCGTGCGTGGTTTCCTGCGCGCGCTCGGCGTGCCGGCGCATCTCGTGCCCGACGACCCGATGCAGCGGATCGGGCTGTACCGATCCCTGCTCGCGGAACGCAGGTTGTTCGTGCTCCTCGCGGGCGTCAGCGACGAAGGACAGGTGCGGCCGCTGCTGGGCCGGGCCCCGCACAGCCAGGTCGTGGTGACCAGCCGCGCCCGGCTGCTGGGGCTGGAGGACACGAACCGGATCGAGCTGGACACGTTCTCCCGCAAGGAATCGCTGACATTGATCGGCAGGATCGCCGGCCAGGGCCGGGTGCGGTCGGAACACGACGCCACCGACACGATCGCCGAGTTGTGCGGGGATCTGCCGTTGGCGATCAACATCGTCGGCCGCAAGATCGCCGCGCGTCCGGAATGGGCGATCGCGTACACGGCGGGCCAGCTCGCCGATCGCGAGCGGCTCATGGACAGTCTCGCCGTGGGAGACGTCAATGTCCGGGACCGGTTCACCTCGGCGTATGAACGGCTTTCGGTCGCCGAACGGGAGGCCGTCCATCACTTCGGGCAGAGTGGGGCGGGCTGGACGACGTCGATCGGCATCGCGGCGGCGATGGGCATCATGATCGAAACCGCCGACGAACTCCTCGAATCCGTAGTGGACGCCGGACTTCTCCGGCGTGCCAGCGTCGCCGGCCGGTACGCGGTCTCCCGATTGGTCAGTGCGTTCGCCGCCGAGCGGCAGCGCGAACCGAGCCCGTTCGCCGCCGCCGTCCCGATAGTGGGCCGCAGGGCCAGGAAGAACGCGTTCGAATCGCTGCGCCACGAGGCCGTGCGCACGCTGCCGGGTGGCTCGTCCGAAGGTTGATTGTTCTCCCCGTGCGGCGCTTCCGGTCAACGAGCCGCGCGGTTTGAATGAGTCGACGAATGAAGGCGAGCGAAATTCGGTGACACAATGCTGATTCTGTCGATGAAGGAGGGTCACGATGGCGGGATCGTGGCGATCGAGGACGGCAAGCTGCTGTTCGCGCTGGAGTCGGAAAAGGACAACTACCCGCGCTACGACCGGATCACCGGCGAGCTGATCGCGCGTGCGGCGGGCATGCTCGACTCCCGTCCCGACGTGGTCGCGCTCGGTGGCTGGGTCAAGGGGGAATTCTCGGTGGAACCGCCCTCCCGCACCGGATACTTCGGTGTCGGCGAGGGCGCGATCTCCGATGAGGCGGGCAAGTTCTTCGGCAAGGACGTGCGCTACTTCTCCTCCACTCACGAGCGCTCGCACATCTACACCTCCCTCGGGATGGCGCCCGCCGCCCCCGGCCAGGAGTACTACTCCCTGGTGTGGGAAGGGAACATCGGCGACTTCTACCGGATCGACGAACACGGTGAGGCCACACATCTGAAGCACGTGCTGACCGACCCCGGTGCGAAGTACGCGTACCTGTTCGCGCTGGCGGACCCGGGCTTCCCGATGGGCAAAGGAAAGTTCCGGTTCAACGACGCCGGCAAGCAGATGGCGCTGACCGGGTTCGCCGAGCCCGGCCCGCTCACCCCGGACGAGCAGAAGACCATCGACTTCATCCTCGACCGCGACGGCATCATCCTCGGTCTGTCCAAAGAGGAGATGTCCTGGTCCCATCTGTACAACGCCGGCGTCTGGTCGCAGGAGTACCGCAACGCGGCGGCGAAGCATTCGCAGGCGATCTTCGACCGGTTCCACGACTACGCCGAGAAGAACCTGACCGAAGGCCTGCCGCTGCTGATCTCCGGCGGCTGCGGTCTGAACTGCGACTGGAACCGCTTGTGGCGTGAGAGCGGCCTGTTCTCCTCGGTGTTCGTGCCGCCTTGCCCCAACGACAGCGGTTCCGCGCTGGGCACGGCCATCGACGCGCAGTGGTTCTACACCGGGCAGGCGACCATCGATTGGGACGTCTACGCGGGGGAGAACTTCGTCGAGGACGTCGTCCCGGATCCCGCCAAGTACGAGACGCGGCCGCTCGTGGCGAGCGAGGTCGCGAAGTACCTCAAGGACGGCAACATCATCGGCTGGGCGCGTGGCCGGTACGAGATGGGCCCGCGGGCGCTGGGCAACCGGTCGATCCTGGCCGCGCCGTTCACCGTGGACACCACCGTGCGGCTCAACAAGATCAAGCGCCGCGAGGACTACCGCCCGATCGCCCCGATCGCGCTGGAATCCGACGCCCCCAAGTGGTTCGTCGGCTCGGTCGAGGATCCGTACATGTTGTACTTCAACCACGTCACCTCCGACGAGTTGAAGGCCATCACGCACATCGACGGGACCGCGCGCACCCAGACGGTGACGCGGGAACGCAACGCCGGCATCACCGACCTGCTCGAGGCGTTCCGCGAGCAGACCGGGTTCAGCGTGCTCTGCAACACCTCGCTGAACAACAACGGGCGCGGTTTCCTCAACCGCACCAGCGATCTCATCGAGTACGGGGAGACGTACGGCCTCGACGGCTACGTCATCAACGACACGTTCGTGACCCCGCGCGACTCCTGAATCCTTGCCCAACGGGGGCAAGACCCGGATGCCACGCGCCCAGTCGTGGCATCCGGGGACCTCGTCGCGTCCATCGAACTTTTCGCCAGGAGGGGGAAGGCCATGCGAGTCGTGCTCGCGGGCGGCGGGGTCATCGCGTTGCTGACCGCCGTGGAATGCGTGTCGGCCGGGCACGAAGTGGTGATCGCCGATCAGGCGGACATCCCGTTCTCCGGCGCGACTTCGTTCGACCGTCATCGAGTGCTGCGCGCACTGCACCCCGGTGACCTCGCCACGACGGCGGCCGCCGTCGGTGCGCACCACGCGTGGATCGAACTCGAACACCTGCTGTCCACGGCGTTCTACGAACAGTCCGGCGCGCTCACCGCGCTCGGGACGGACGACGCGACTGCAGCGCGGGACCTGCTGACAGTGGCCGGATCGAAGGCCGAAGTGTTCGGCGCGGACGAACTCGCCGCCGAGTTCCCGCACGCCGGATTCGCCCCTGGGACGGGCGCGGTCTTCGAGTCGCACGCGGGGATCCTGCTCGCCGATCGCTTGCTGGCGGCCTGCGCCGGCTGGCTGCGTTGGCACGCGCACGCGGAACTCCACCCGCATCGCAAGGTGGTCGGGGTCGACGCCGACCGGGCCGAGGTCCGGCTTGCCGACGGCGAGATGCTCCGCGGGGACGCGGTCCTGCTGGCGGCGGGGCCGTGGTCGCGGGAGCTGCTGGCGCCCGAGCTGTCCAGGGAACTCGTGCTGCACCGGCAGACCATGCTCTACTGCGACGTGCCGCCCGCCGACGCCGCCGCGTGGGCCGCGACCCCGGCGATCACCTCGCTCGGCTCCGACGGCGGCGCCTGGCTGGTGCCGCCGGTCGCCGGGACGCCGTTGAAGCTCAGCGCCGCGAGCGCGTGCCGGGTGGTCGACGAGGTCGGCGGCGCCACCGTGCCCTCGTGGTGGCGTGAGCACCTGATCGACACGTTCACCGCGCTGATCCCGGGCTTCCGCCGGGACTGGCTGATCGACACCCGGGACTGCCACTACCTGGCCCGGCGCTCCACCCTCGGCCCGATGCTCGCCGTCCTGGGCGACCGGGTCCTGTCCTACGCGGCGTGCGGCGGCTCGTCGTTCAAGTTCGCCCCGCTGATCGCCCGCTCCCTCGCCGCGCGCCTGACCGGCGCCGAACCGGCCCCGACCGGACTCGAACCGCTCGACCGGCCGCTCGTGCGAGCGGACGGTGTCCACCCGATCCGTCCTGCCCTACGAGGTGTGTCGTGAAACTGCTCGCGCTGGAAGCCAGCCAGAACTCCTACTACTACCTGCCCCGGTACCAGCAGATCGAGGACTTCGGCGGGGTGCTGTACGTGCTCAACGGGATCGGGACCGAGGATCTCTGGCCGTCCGAGCGTTACCGGGTCGCCGGCAGCAACCACATCGACGACCTGATCCGGCACGCGAAGGCCTGGCACGCGGAAGAGTCCTTCGACGGAGTGCTCACCTTCTCCGAGTCCGGTGTGGTCCTGGTCGCCGCGGTGGCCGAAGCACTCGACCTGCCCGGCGTGGGAGTGGACGCGGCGCGGACGAGCCGGAACAAGCTGATCATGCGGCAGGCGCACGAAAAGGGCGAGGCCGCACATCCGAACTTCCGATTCGTCGAAGACCTCGATTCGGCCCTTCGAGCGGCCGAAGACTTCGGCTATCCGGTGATCCTCAAGCCGACGCTCGGCGCGGCCAGCAACTTCGTGTTCCGGGTCGACGACGAGGAGAAGATGCGGGAGCGCTACGCACAGGCGCGCGAAGGCATCGACGGCATGAGCTGGTACAACATGGAGGCCGAAGGCCTGGACCTCGGCCCGCACGGCCTGCTCGTCGAGTCCTTTCTGGACGGTCATGAGCACCTCATCGAAGCCGTCGCCTGGGACGACGAGGTCTACCTCGGGTCCATTGTGGACAGGGTCACGTCGGAGGGCGAGACCTTCGACGACGACGTGCACCACGCGCCCACGTCGCTCACCGCCGAACAGGTCGCCGAGGTGCACGCCGTGGTGACCGCCGGGGTACGGGCACAGGGGCTCACTCGCGGCGCGTTGCACGCCGAAGTCCGCTTCCACCAGGGCAAACCGTTCCTGCTGGAGATCGCGGTCCGCCCCGGCGGCGGCGGACTCGACCACATGGCCCGGCTTTCGGCGGGCTACGACCCGATCAAGGGACTCATGGACGTCTCCCGCGGGGTGCGGCCGGACGTCCGCCATTTCAGCCCGACCGGACTGCACACCGCCGCGATGTGCCTGATCTGCCCGGGCGGCGTGATCGCCTCGATCGAGGTCCCGCCGGCGGTGAACGACTCGGAATCCCTGTACTACCTCAAGATCTTCGCGAAGCCGGGTGACCTGATCAAGCGCCCGCCGCTGGGCAACAACATCTTCGGCGGCATCGGCGCGCTCGGCTCGACCTTCGACGAAGCCATGCGCAACGCGAACGACCTGGCGGGCAAGATCGAGGTCAAACTCTCCGAAACCCAGAAGTAGTACCGAATCCTGTTCGACGAAACCGGAGCCTCACCCAGGGTCCGGTGGCGGAAGACGCCCAAAACCGCGTGGAGGAAGCGTGTCACGGACTGCCACCCAACGGCAATACCTGATGGTCAGACCGACGTACTTCGACGTCGAGTACTCGATCAATCCCTGGATGGACCCGAAGAAACCCACGGACACCGAGCTGGCCGTCGCGCAATGGGAGTGGCTGCGCGATCTGTACGTCGACCTCGGCCATCGTGTCGAGCTGCTCGATCCGTTGCCCGGCCTGCCCGACATGGTGTTCGCGGCCAACGGCGCCACCGTGGTCGACGGGCAGGTGCTCGTCGCGCGATTCCACCACGTGCAGCGGGCGGGCGAGTCCGAGGCGTACCTGGAATGGTTTCGGGCCAGCGGATACCGCTACGTGCGGCAGGCGCAGTGGGTGAACGAGGGCGAGGGCGACTACCTCGTCACCGGGAGCACGATCCTCGCCGGGACCGGGTTCCGCACGAACCCCGAGGCGCACAACGAATCCCGCGAGTTCTTCGGCCGTCCGGTGACCAAGCTGACGTTGATCGACCCGCGGTACTACCACCTCGACACGGCGCTCGCCGTCCTCGACGAGGACACGGTCATGTACTACCCGGGTGCGTTCTCCGAGGACAGCCGTCTGCTGCTGAAGGAGATGTACCCCGACGCGATCCTCGCCTCCGAACGTGACGCGTCCGTCTTCGGTCTCAACGCCGTCTCCGACGGCAAGCACGTCGTGCTGCCGCAGGCGGCCACCGAGCTGACCGCGCAGTTGCGGGAGCACGGCTTCGAACCGATCGGTGCCGACCTGTCCGAATTGCTCAAGGCGGGCGGCAGTGTCAAATGCTGCACGCTGGAACTACGTGCCGGTTAGGGAGAACTCGATGGATACGGCTGTGCGGGATCGGGTCGGGCGCACCACACTGCGCCGGATCTTCGTCGGGACGGCGTTGATCGCGGTCCCGGCGGTGGTCGTCGTCGTGGTGCTCGGACTGGGAGCGGCCAACGCGCCGGTCGTGAGCACGGCGGCCAAGGCCGCGGGCGGCGGACCCGACGTCTACGCGCGCCTGCTGGTCGCGCTGCCGGTGATCCTGGGCGCCTGCCATCTGGCAGGCGTCCTGGCCCGGCGGCTCGGCCAGCCCGCGGTGATCGGCGAGATCGTCGCGGGCATCCTGCTGGGGCCGTCGCTGTTCGGGATCGTCTGGCCCGGCGCGTTCGGCTGGTTGTTCCCCGGCGGAGTGGTCTCGGCGATCGACATCCTTTCCCAGCTGGGCCTGATCTTCTTCATGTACCTGGTCGGATCCGAGATCGATGTCGACGCGGTCCGCAAGCGCGGCTTCACGGCGGTGACGGTCAGCCAGGTCAGCATCGCGCTGCCGATGGTCTGCGGCATCCTGCTCGCGCTCGGCATGTATCCGACTTTCGGCGGAGACGTCGGCTTCCTCGCGTTCGGACTGTTCATCGCGGTCTCCATGAGCGTGACGGCCTTCCCGGTGCTGGCGAGGATCCTCACCGACCGGGGGATCTCGAAGACCCCGCTGGGCGCGCTCGCGCTCACCTGCGCCGCAGTCGACGACGTCGCCGCGTGGTGCCTGCTGGCCGTCGTGGTCGCCGTCAGCCAGGGCGGGGCGCCGTCGGAGGTCTTCCTGACCGCCGGGCTCACCCTCGCGTTCGTCGTGGTCATGATCTATGTCGTCAAGCCACTGCTGGGCAAGGTGCTCAGCCGGGTGCCGGAACCCGCGGTGCTCGCGATCCTGCTCGGCGGGATCATGCTGTCGGCCTTGGCCACCAACGAAATCGGCATCCACGCGATCTTCGGCGCCTTCCTCTTCGGCGTGATCGCGCCGAGGACGGACCCGGTCGTCGCCCGCGCGGCAGGGAAGCTCGGCAGCGTCACCCTCACCCTGCTGCTGCCGCTCTTCTTCGCCTACACGGGACTGCACACCGAGTTCAGCCTGCTCGGCTCCGGATCGTTGTGGCTCTGGACCGTGCTGATCACGGCGGTGGCGGTGTTCGCGAAGTGGGCGGGCAGCACCGCGGCGGCGCGGTTGACCGGTGTCGGCTGGCGCGAGTCGCTGTCGCTCGGGGCGCTGATGAACTGCCGGGGGCTCACGGAACTGGTGGTGCTCAACGTCGGCCTCCAGCTGAAGGTGATCAGCCCGGCGGTGTTCGCGATGCTCGTGATCATGACGCTGGTCTCGACGATCGCGACCGCCCCCGCGCTCACCCTGATCGCCAAGTTCGGGAAGAAGTCCGGAAAGGACTTGGACAAGACCGCCGGTCCAGCGGCGGCGGAGAGCAGATAGGACACCATGACCAGTAAGCAGGAAACCCTAGTCAGCACCTTCGCCGAGGTCGTGCTCGCCGACGAGGTCCGGGACACCATCGGCAGCGAGCTGCGGTCCTTCCCGAACCCCGCCGACGACATCGACCGCTCGCTCGCGATGCTCCGGGTCGCGTTCTCGAAGCTGCCGATCGAGCAGTTGCAGACGATCCTGGACTTCGGCAGGCACGTCGACACCCCCGGCGTCGCGCTCGTGCGCAACCTGCCGGTGGACCAGGAGCTCCCGGAGACGCCGGTCGACGGGGAACCCAGCAAGGACAAGAAGACGTTCGTCGCCGAGACCGTCCTTTTGGGACTGAGTCAGCTGCTCGGCGAGCCCGTCGGGTTCACCACCGAGAAGAGCGGGCGGCTCGTGCACGACGTCGTCCCGGTCTCAGCGGGGGCGCGGAGCCAGACCAACCAGAGCTCGCACGTGTTCCTGAACTTCCACAACGACATCGTGCACGACGACCTCGGTCGCTACGACGTGTCCAATCCGGACTTCCTGGTGCTGAACTGCGTACGTCAGGACGGGAACAAGGAGGCCGTCACCTACTACGCCGACGGCCGGGACATCTCCGCCGCACTGGCCCCCGAGGTGCTCGACGTCCTGCGCCGCCCGCTGTTCCGGCTCAACGCGCCCGGCAGCTACGTGCGCGACGTCGCGAAGGGGGCTGACGTGCTGTCCGACCTCGTGCCGATCATCTCCGGGCCGGCGGACTCGCCGGAAGTGGCGGTATCGGCCAACGGTGTGGTGGGGGAGACCGTCGAGGCGGAACAGGCGCTCGAGGAACTGCAGCGGATCTGCCGCGAGGTCGCGCACCAGGTCAGACTGGAGCCGGGGACGGCGCTGCTGATCAACAACCGAAAGGGCCTGCACGCGCGGTCGCAGTTCTTCGCGCGGCACAACGGGCGGGACCGGTGGTTGCAGCGCACCTACATCCGCCGGAGCCTGTGGACGATCCGGTACCGGGGCACGGCGGAGGACCGGCGGGTGCACTGAGCCTTCCTGCCCGTAGTCCGCGACGTGGCCGGACGGACGCCACGCGTGACTGGATGGCCGACACGCGTGATCCGACGGACGACGCACGTGATCAGAGGGACGACACGCGTGTCGTCCCTCTGATCACGTGTGTCGTCCATCCCAACACGCGTGTCGTCCCTCCAAGCACACGTGACCGCCCTTGGCCGCGGGTGATGCGAAAGCCACTTTCGCAACGTTGAAGGTTGCGAAAGTGGCTTTCGCAACGCTTGACCTGGGCGCACCGGTTCGTGGTGCCGTGGTCGCGTCGGGGTGGCGTGCTCCCAATGTGGCATTGGGGACGGTGAGCGTCCCCAATGCCACATTGGGTGCGCCGCGGCGGCCGCGCATGTTCGAGAGAGCGGCCATCCGGGTAACCGTCGGCGAAAGCACCCGACGGGAGGATTCCGATGCCAGACAAGTTACGGCCACCGCAGCAGCAGGAACCGCCGGGCGTGACGTCGAAGATGGACCCGCCGCCTCGCGACTCCATGGAGGACTACGAGGGCCGCGGTCTGCTGAGCGGTAAGCGTGCGCTCATCACCGGCGGCGACTCCGGGATCGGCCGCGCGGTCGCCATCGCCTTCGCGAAAGAGGGCGCCGACGTGGCGATCGCCTACCTGAACGAGCACGAGGACGCGAAGTACACTGAAGAGCGCGTACGAGCTGAAGGGCGCGAGTGCCTCCTTCTGCCGGGTGACCTGGCTGAGGCGGCGCAGTGCCGCGAGATCGTCGACCGGACGGTGAACGAGCTCGGCCGCTTGGACATCCTGGTCAACAATGTCGCCACGCAGTGGCCGGTCGATTCCCCGGAAGAGCTCACCGACGAGCAGTGGACCCACACCTTCGACGTGAACATCCACAGTTTCTTCCGGGTCACCAACGCCGCCTTGCCCCATCTGGGGGAGGGCTCGGTGATCATCAACACCGGTTCGGTGAACGGCTTGCGGGGCAACAAGTCCCTGATCGACTATTCCGCGACCAAGGGTGCCGTGCACGCCTGGACGTACGCGATGGCGCAGGCACTGGCCGATCGCGGGGTGCGGATCAACTGTGTCGCGCCCGGTCCGGTGTGGACACCGCTGATCCCGTCGACCTTCCCGCCCGAGAAGGTGGAGAAGTTCGGCCTCCAGGTCCCGTTCGAGCGCGCGGCTCACCCCGACGATCTCGCGCCGTCGTACGTCTTCCTGGCGTCCAACCGGCTTTCGTCGTACTACAGCGGCGAGGTCATCGCCGCGCTGGGCGGCGAGACGACACCGGGATGAGGCTCGCGACCGCGTCGACGACGGTTTCGGGCGCGATACGGTCCAGGCACGGATGGCCGGGCACGGGGCAGACCCGGGCACCGCTGTCCTTGCAGGCCGCGTGCTGGTCGCCGAGCACTTCGGACGGCACATCGTGCGGTGCCCAGCGCGACGACGGCACGACAGGGGCGAACAGCGGGCAACCGGCCTCCGAATACTTCGAGGAGGTGCGAATGACGACGGTGGACCGACCTGTCGTACTGGAGATCCGCGACCCCGCGCTGCAAACCGTGCAGGGTAAAGCGAGCGTCGGCGCGGAACTGGCGGCCCACACGGAGGCGATCGCGCAGGGCGCCGATCCGCTGGTGGGCGGTGTGCTCCCGGACGGCCCCGGTGCCTTCTACCCGGCGACCGTCCTCGCGGGATGCACCCCGGGTATGCGGGTCCTCACCGAGGAGACCTTCGGCCCGGCCGCACCGGTGACGGTGGCCGCGGACTTCGAGCAGGCACTCGAACAGGCCGCCGCCGGCGACTACGGTCTCGCGGCCACGGTGCTCACCCGCTCGATGGCGCACGCGCAGCGGGCTTGGCGCGAACTCCCGGTCGGCACCGTGAAGATCGACAACGTGTTCGGCGGCGCGCCCGGCGGGGCCGCCCAGCCACGAGGAGCCAGCGGCAGCGGCTACGGCTATGGGCCGGAACTGCTCGACGAGATGACCCAGACCAAAGTCGTCCACCTGGCGCCACGGGGGTCGTGATGGACCTCCGGAGCCGTTGGGCGGCGCCGTTCGCTTGGGCCGCCCGCGCTTTCCGGGTTCCGGGGGAAGAACGACGGAGTCTCATCCAGACCACGAAAGCCGCCGCGGCCGCGATGATCGCGTGGATCATCGCGACGGCGGTGCTGCGGCTGCCCCAGCCCTTTCTGGCGCCGTATGCGGCGGTGTTCCTGGTGCAGGCCACCGTCTACCGCTCGTTGCGCGGCTGGGCGCAGCAGGTCGGCGCGGTGAGCGTGGGGGTGCTGCTCGCGGCGGGCGCCGGACAGCTCATTCCCTCGGTGACGGTGGCGCTCGGGCTGGTCATCTTCATCGGCTTGCTGATCGGCACCTGGCGGGGTTTCGGCGATTCGGGGGTTTGGGTCGGGATCACCGGCATGCTGCTGATCTCCTACGGCAACGCGACCGAACCCGTCCTGCTGGCCGACAGGCTGCTGGAAACCGCGCTGGGCGCGGCGATCGGCGCGGTGCTGAACGCGGTGATCCTGCCCCCGTTGCACGGCGAGCGCCTGCGGGCGGCCGCCTCCCGGCTGGCTTCGGCGATCGCCGACGTCCTCGAGGAAACCGCGGCACTGGTCCGCGACGGCGAGCCACCCGAAGCGACCGAAGCCCTGCACGACCGCGTGCGCGACGTCCGCAGCCTGGTCGCGGAGGCGGAGGACGCGATCGGCTGGACCAGGGAAGGCCGGTACCTGAACCTCCGCGGGCGGCGTGAACCGGGGGAGGAGTCCTTGTCGAACCTCATCTCCCTGTGGCAGCCGCTCGCCCAGTTGATCGACGCGGTGAGCGAAGCCGCCCGCCGCGAGCGGCCGTTCCGGCATCCCGGCGAATACGCGCGCGGGGTGGTCGGCGATCTGCTCGAAGCCCTCGCCGAAGTGGCCCGTTCGGGTGACACGGACGAACTCGATCGATGCCGCGAGCTGCTCGACGAGATCGACCAGCTGCTCCTCACGCCGACGGACGAGGTCACCACTTCGATCGGACTGGGGGCGATGGCGCTGCCCGCCCGCCGTCTCGTCCAGCGTCTTCGCGCCGATTAAGCCGGGGCGACGGCGGGTAACCGTACCCATGACCAGCAGCGGTAAGCGGATCGTGGTCACCGGCGCCACCGGCAACGTCGGGACGGCGGTGGTCCGCGCACTGGGCGCGGACCCCGAGGTCGGCTCGATCGTCGGCGTGGCGAGGCGCCCGAGCCGCTGGGAGAGCCCGAAGACCGAGTTCGTCACCGCCGACGTCACGCGTGACGACCTTCGCGCTGTGTTCGACGGAGCCGACGCGGTGATCCACCTGGCCTGGCTCTTCCAGCCGACGCACCGGCCCGAGGTCACCTGGCGCTCCAACGTGCTGGGGTCGATCCGGGTCTTCGAAGCCGTCCAGGCGATGCGGGTGCCGGCGCTGGTGTACGCGTCGTCGATCGGCGCGTACTCGCCGAGGGACGACGACCACCCGGTGACCGAGGACTGGCCGACCCACGGATCGCCGAGTGCGGCGTACACGCGGGAAAAGGCTTATGTGGAAAGGGTTCTCGAGGCATTCGACCGGAGTCATCCGTGGCTGCGGGTGCGCCCGGGGTTCCTCTTCCAGAAGGCCGCCGCACCCGAACAGCGCCGCCTTTTCGCCGGGCCGTTCGTACCCGGCGAACTCGTGCGGCCGTCGCTGATCCCGGTGCTCCCGGACATCCCGCAGCTGCGGATCCAGACCGCGCACACCGACGACGTGGCCGACGCGTACCGTCGCTGCGCGCTCCAGGACGTCAAAGGCGCCTTCAACATCGCCGCCGATCCGGTGCTGGACACCCGTGCGCTCGCGCGGATCTTCGGCGCCAAGCCGGTGAAGGTCCCGGCGATCTTCGTCCGGCGCGCGCTCGCCGCGGCCTGGTCGCTGCACCTGATCCCGGCCACGCCGGGACTTTTCGACGCCGTCCTGCACCTTCCGGTGATGGACTGCACACGCGCCAGGGAAGAACTGGGCTGGACGCCGCGATACTCCTCGGAGGAGGCGATCGAAGCGTTCCTCAAGGGGCTGCGGGAAGGCGAAGGATTCCCGACCGAACCGCTGAAAGCCGACGTCGGGAGGGGCCACGAACTGGCCACCGGAGTGGGGGAGCGGCCGTGAACGAGAAGGAACTGCTGCACACGCTGACCAAGGTTGTGTCCACTTTGGACAGGACGTCGGTGCGGTTCGCCGTCGCGGGCGGACTCGCCGTGTACGCGCGGGGCGGACCGCCGTCGGATCACGACGTCGACCTCTTCCTCAAACACGAAGACATCCCCGAAGCGACGAAAGCCCTGGAAGCTGCGGGGCTGAGACGGGTGCGCCCGCCGGAGGACTGGCTCACCAAGGTCTACGACGGCGACTGTCTCGTCGACCTGATCTTCCGGCCAAACCACCGCCCGGTCACCGACGAGATGCTCGACCGCGCTTCGCTGATGCGGGTCGGGCCGACCGCCGCTCCCGTGCTCAACGGGACCGATCTGCTCGTCGACAAGGCCCTCGTCCTCAGCCCGCACCGATGCGATTTCGGGCCGCTGCTGCGGATCGCCCGCGACCTCCGTGAACAGGTCGACTGGCACCGGGTGGCGGAAGAGACCTCCGAATCCCCGTACGCGTGGTCGTTCCTGACCCTGCTCGCGGCACTGTCCATCATCGACGGAAAGGAGCTCCCGATGCCCGCGGAAGCACCCCAGTACCTGGTCGCCAGGCTGACCAAGGCACTGGCCGAAGATCCGAGGACCGCCGAACTCGGCGTGCACGTCACCGTGCGCGGCGACCAGGTCCGGCTCAGCGGCGAGGTCGCCTGCGCCAACCGCAAGGCCGACATCGAGGCGGTCGTCTGCGAACACATCGCGGCCGAACTGGTGCACAACGACGTCCGGCTGGCCGACATCCGCGAACCGGCGCACGCCGAGGAGATCCGGTGATCCGGGTCGCCGCGGTCGGGGACGTCCACCTCGGGGAGGACAACCGAGGCCTGCTGCGGCCGGCACTGGACAACATCGCCGAACACGCCGACGTGCTGCTGCTCGCGGGTGACCTCACCCGGCACGGCAGCATCGAGGAGGCCAGGGTGGTCGCCGACGAGTTCGCCGGACTCGACGTCCCCGTGGTGTCGGTGCTCGGCAACCACGACTACCACTCGGACGCGGCCGAGGCGGTCAGCGGACTGCTGGAGGAAAGCGGGATCACCGTCCTCGAAGGCTCGGCCACCACGGTCGAACTGGAAGGCGGGAAGCTCGGCGTCGCCGGGGTGAAGGGTTTCGGCGGCGGGTTCGCGGGCAAATGCGCGAGCCGGTTCGGTGAACGCGAGATGAAGGACTTCGTCGAGCACACCATGGCGGCCGCCAAGCGGCTGCGCACCGCGCTGGAAGGGCTCGAACACGAGCAACCCGACGTGATCGTCGCGCTGACGCACTACTCGCCGATCCCGGGCACACTGCACGGCGAACCGCCGGAGATCCACCCGTTTTTGGGGTCGTATCTGCTGTGCGAGCCGATCGACGACGCGCAGGTGGCGCTCGCGGTCCACGGGCACGCGCACTACGGCAGCGAGCAGGGGGTCAGCCCGGGCGGGGTCCCGGTGCGCAACGTCGCCCAGCCGGTGATCCGCGCGGCGTATGCGACGTACGTCCTCGAACCCGCGAAGGTGCCGGCATGAGGGAGCGATTCCACGGTCAGCTGAGCGGCCTCGGCGACCGCCTGTCGGGTATGTGCTGCATGGCGTGCGAGGAACTGCGGCTGGCCAACCGGGTCTTCCTCGACCGGGACGCCGAGGCCGCCGCCGAGCTGGGGACGGTCGAGGCGAAGTTGAACGCGGCGCGGACCGAATGCGAAGAGGCCGCGCAGAAACTGCTCGCCCTGCAGGCGCCCGTCGCGCGGGACCTGCGGACCGTCCTCGCGGCGGTGTACTGCGCCGACCGGCTGGAGCGGATGGGCGACCTTGCCCGGCACATCGCCGAACAGGCCGCGCGAGCGCCCGAATTCGCCGTCCCCGACGCACTCGCCGGACGCTTCGGCGAGATGGCCGGGCTGGTCGTTTCGATGGCGGAAGACCTCGGTGTGGCGATCGAAGGACCGACGGCGGAGGTGTTCCCTTCGCTGGCCCGGTCCGATCAGCGCGTCGACGCGCTGTACGAGGAGCTGATGACGATGGTGACCGCGCCGGACTGGGCCGACGGTGTCGCGCCCGCGATCTCGGTGGCGCTGCTGGCGCGGTTCTACGAGCGGTTCGCGGACCAGGTCGTGTCCGTGGCGCGGCGGGTGGACTTCGCGCTCACCGGGGAACTGCCCGAATCTTCCGTGCGGGACGTTCCTGCCGGGCTCTGAGGTCGCTGGCGCGTTTTGCGCGCGATTTGCCGGCTGGAGCGGCGGGTGCCACCGGAGGCTGTTGCGAAAGCCACTCACGACCCCACGCGGGCAACCCGATGCGGATGCCCGAGAGCGAGCCGTCCGAAACACCGGTGATCGCGCGGCGGATCTTCCGCACCACGGCCGCCCGCCGGCGCGCGTTGGCTTCATGGCGTCGCGGAGGATGCCGAAGTCGACGCCCGCGTGTTCGGCGGTCCGCAGCAGCGCGGCGATGTCCTTGGGGCAGGTACGAGGTGGACCAGCGCGATGACCAGTACCACCGCTCGCAGTGGGGAGCCTGCCGCACGTCGGTTCATCGGGAACGCCTCCGTTGCGCCGCCAAGTCCGTCGGATACCCCGAGAAGACGTCGTGAAACGCCCCCGGCCAGTGGGAGCCGGAGGCGATTCCGCCGTGTGATCAACCCGATTGCGGGTCGGTGTCGTCGTGGGGGTCACCGGAGGACGTGCCTTGTTCCCCGCGGACCTCTTCGCGGTCTTTCTCGTCCTGTTTGTCTTCACTCCCGGACTTGTGCTGGGCGTCCATGGCGCTTCTCCTTCGGTCGCTTTCCTTGTGGCTACCCCTTTCGCGCCGTTTCAACCCCTTGAGCGCCAGACCTTTGTGGACGTTTGGCGCCACCTGGACGGGGTAGTCCTCGGCAACGACGGTGAACCGGAGGGGACATGACCGCGATCTCCAGCGCAGCGATTCCACTTGTCCGGACGCGGCCGTGGCTGCTGCGGCCACCGGGCGTCTATCGCCCGCAAGACGACACCTGGCTACTGGCGCACGCGTTGAGCACGTCCGGAATGCCCACCGGAGCAAGAGTTCTCGACCTCTGCACCGGAACAGGGGCGCTCGCGCTGACGGCCGCGGCGCACGGCGCGGGGTCCGTGACCGCCGTGGACATCTCCCGGCGGGCGCTGGCCGCGGTCTGGCTCAACTCGCGGTTGCGCCGTCTTCCGGTCCAGCCCCTGCGAGGTGGCCTGGCCGAGGCGGCCCGTGGAGGCCCGTTCGACGTCGTGCTGACGAACCCGCCCTACGTGCCGTCCCCGGTGCGGGCGGTCGGGGCCGCGCGGGCATGGGACGCCGGACCGGACGGCCGGATCGTGCTCGACCAGGTCTGCGCACAGGCGTCGTCCCTGGTGGCGCCCGGCGGGTACCTGATGATGGTCCACTCCGCGGTCGCGGGACCGGACAAGTCGTTGGATCAGTTACAGGCGGCGGGATTGACGCCCGAGGTGGTCGCCACCCGATCGATCCCGTTCGGGCCGGTGATGCGGGCGCGGGCGGCCTTCCTCGAAGCGGCGGGCCTGATCGTGGCCGAGCAGCGGCACGAAGAACTGGTGGTGATCCGTGCCGACCGGCCGTAGGACCAAGGTCCGGCTCGATCCCGGCGGGCCCCTCCTGGTGGAGGGGCCGGTCGAGATCGTCATGGAGGACGGCGAGACGGTGACTTCGGACCGCTTCCTGGTCGCGCTCTGCGCCTGCCGCCGCAGCAAGCGTTACCCGTTCTGCGACACCAGCCACCGCCGCCGCTCACGGCAAGGGGTGCAGCGGCCTCAGGAGTGACGTTTCCCCGGCTGACCAGGTGCCAAGCAGGTGCTCGGTCAGCCGGTTCTCCAGCAGGTCGGTGGCCTGGATACCCAGCGCGATGTCCGCCGCCAGTTCCGGCTCCCGGTCGAGCAGATCCCCGACGACGTCGTGCCGCAGCACTTGTTCGTGCACCGCGTCGGCCTCGATGTGCTCGGTGTAGAAGTACCGGCACTCCCCGGGCGCGCCGAGACGCTCCAGCGCCTGGTCCATGCGCCGGGCGGCGGGCGCGGTGGTGATCTCGGCGGCGGCGAAATGCCCGACGAGCGCGCCACGCAGGCTCCGGTGCAAACCGAACAGCGACATCATGTTCACCGTCGCGAGCGGCTCGGCCGGGACGTGGTCGAGGTAGGCGAGGTAGCCGCCGGACAGGCCCGCCGCGGTCAGCAGATCCGCGAACAGGCGGGAATGCGCCTGGTCGGCCCGGCCGCCCCCGAACTCGTCGAACTCCACGGCGACCAGCGCCGCCTTGGCCTTCCCCCGCAGCCGCGGGATCACCCAGGCGTGGGGGTCGGCCTCTTTGAGGTGATAGATCGACCGATGGGCGAAGTACTCCTCGACGTGCCGCCATTCGCCCTCGTCACGCAGGAAGTGCGAAACACCGCCACCCTCGACCGGCTCGATCAGCAGGTCGTCGAGCAGGCCGTGGACGTCGTCCCCGCCGGGCACGGTGGCGCGGATGCCGTCGAGGAACGCGTGCTCAAGAACGGACCGGAAGGCGAGCAGGCGGTAGTCCCATTCCCATTCGGAGTCGACGCCGTCGAAGCCTTGGTAGTGCAGCTCGTAGCAGACATGCAGCGCCAGCTGCAGGTCCTCGCCGAACGGATCGGCGTCGGTCGCCGCATCGAGGTCGAAGTCGTCACGGCGTCCGCCTGCCAGGGTGTCCACCACGGCGGCCGAGAGCGGGCCGCGGATCTCGGGCAGCCTCGCGGCCACCTCACGGTCGATCGTCGTCATGCCAGGGGAGTACCCGATCTAGCCGTGCGGAACCGTCTCTTCGGTCAGCATCCGCAACACCGCGACCTCCCCGTCGGCGGCGGCCCGGCGCTGCCGTTCGGCGCCGGTGCCCTCCCGGTCCAGCCGGCCGAGGAGGGTGCGCACGAGACCCAGGTCATCGGTGTCCTCCAGCGCCTGCTCGGTACGCGTGAGCAGCGCGGCGACCCGGTCGCCCACCGGAACCGGCTTGCCGGCCACCGGATCGACGGCCGGCCCGGAAAGGCCGTGACGCGCGGCCGACCACACCGCGGCGGCGGCGATCTGCGGATCCAGCGGGATCGCCTCCGTCCCGTGGTCCAAGTCGGCGAGCGCGGTGCGCACGAGCGCACGCGTCAGCAGCCCCTGCAAGACGGCTTCGTCCACAGTCGACGCGGTGTCGGCGACGCGGACTTCGACGGTCGGCCAGCGCGTGGACGGCCTCGCGAGCCAGAAGGTCTGGTTCTCGTCCACCAGCACCCCGCAGTCCACCAGCTTTCCGACCTGCTCCTCGTATCCGGCGGCGTCCGCGAAGTACGGGGCGATGCCGGAGCCGGGGAAACGGCTCTGCTCCACCATCCGCCAGCTCTCGTATCCGGTGTCGCGGCCCCCTTCGAACGGCGAATTGCCCGACAACGCCAGCAACGTGGGCAGCCATTCACCCAGATGGTTAACGACGGCGACCGCGGTCTCGCGGTCCGGCACGCCGATGTGCACGTGGCAACCGCAAGCCTCGTACGCCTTGACCACCCCGGCGTACAGCGCGTCGACCTTGCCGAAACGGTCGCCGGCGCCGTACTCGCGGTCGGGCGAGCGACGCGGGGGAGTGCCGGAGGCGATGATCGCGCAGTCCTCGCCCGCCGCCGCTTCGGCGAGCGTGCGACGCCCCGCTGCCAGGTGTTCGTACAGCTCGTCGGCGGTTTCGCAGACGCCGGTGGCGGCCTCGATCTGCGTCGGCCGCAGTTCCCGGTGGACCGCCGCGCCGTCCGGCAGCGGGCAGCAGACCCGGTGCCGTTCGAGCACGGCCTCCGCCCGGGGACAGCTCACCCCGGTCCTGGGGTCGACCAGCAGGAATTCCTCTTCGACACCGATGCCGGTCATCACCGCTCCCGCTTCTTCGGCAGTGCGCGCACGGCCGGACCTTGGATCACCGACCCGTCCAGACCGAACCGCGAACCGTGACAAGGGCAGTCCCACGTCTTCTCCGCGTTGTTGAACGCGACGAGGCAGCCCAGATGGGTGCAGTGGGCGCCGACGGCGTGCAATTCACCGCCCGGGTCGCGGTATCCGGCGACAAGTTCTCCTCCATCGCGGGTCACCTTGGCCTCGCCGGGCAGGAGTTCGTTCAGGGAGGCGGGTTTGCGCAACGCGCTGAGGTGGTCGCCCACCAGGAACTTCGCCACCGTGGCGTTGTTCTCCACCGTCGAGATCGCGGACCGGAGGTCGAAGCGGTTGGGGTCGTACAGGCTCGCCGACGGATTGTCGCGGCCGGTCAGCAGATCCGCGAGCAGCAACCCGGCCGCGGTGCCGCCCGTCATCCCCCACTGGCCGAAGCCGGTGGCGACCCACAGGTGACGGCTCGCCGGATGGTAGCGCCCGACGTACGGAACGGAGTCCAAAGTGGACAGATCATGGGCCGACCACCGATGGGTGACCCGGCGTACGGCCGCGTGTTCGCCCGCCCAGCTCGCCAACCGTTCGTAGCGGCTCTCGACGTCGACGGAGTCGCCGACGCGGTAGTGCTCGCCGCCCGCGATCGCGTACGGAACACCGTCTTTGAGGTAACTCCGCACGGAATGGTGGGTATCGGCGTCCAGGTACATCCCTTCCGGCGGGCGGTTGCCCTCGACCGGCCCTGCGACCACGAGGTCGCGGACCGGGTCGAGCCGGGCGAAGAACAGGCCACGGTCGAAAACGGGGTAGTGGGTCGCCACCACGACCTCGCCCGCCCGCACCTCGCCGGAACTGGTGCGCACCTTCACCCCGCCGAGTTCGTCGACGCCTTCCGCGCGAACGCCTTCGACGATCGTCCCGCCCGCACGTTCGATCTCGACGGCGAGGGCGAGCAGCCAGCGGCGCGGGTGGAAGTGCGCCTGCGACGCGAACTTCACCGCGCCGAGGGCAGGAACGTCGAGGTCGACTTCGGTGACGTAGGAAGCGGGAAGCCCGGCCTCGGCCGCGGCTTCCGCCTCTCGTTCGAGGCTTTCGACCGTTCCGGGATGGGTCGTGTAGACGAAACTGTCGGCGCGCGTGAACCCGCAGTCGATGCCGAGTTCGGCGGTGGCCGCGGCTATCCAGTCCAGCGCGGCCGCCTGCGTGTAGGCGTACGTCGCGGCGGCTTCGGTGCCTTTGGTCTTCGCCAGCGTGGCGTACTTCAGCCCGTGCTGGGTGCTGACCTTCGCCGTGGTGTGGCCGGAGACCCCCGCCGCGAGGCGACCGGCCTCCAGTACCAGCACCGAGCGCCCGGCCCTCGCCAGCCGGTAGGCCGTGGTGAGGCCGGCGATCCCGCCGCCGAGCACGGCGACGTCGACCTCGGCGGGCAGCGGCGTCCCGGTGCGGTCGGGAGCGGGAGCGGTGTCGAGCCACAGTGAACGCGTTCCAGGCAACTCCGTCATGGCGCCCGGATTCCCGCGTGGCCACGTGGGCAAACCAGGGTTTTCCGGATCGTCGGAGCGGGTAGCACTGGCCTATGACCACATCCTCCAGTCCCCCAGAGGAAAACAACACAGAGGAAAAGAACATCTTCGTCATCGGTCTCGACGACAGCAACGAAGAGGTGCTGAGACGAATCCCCGGCGCTGGGCGGTATCGCTTCCACGGGCTGCTGTCGCCGGACGAACTCCAGCACGGGCAGATCCCGATCGTCGAACTCGTGGAGAAGGCGGTGTCGCAACTGGACGCCTTCGACGGATCGATCGACGCGATCGTCAGCTATTGGGACTTCCCGTCTTCGACGATGGTGGCCATGCTGTGCGAGAAGTACGGCCTCCCCGGTGTCTCGCTCGAGGCGGTGCTCAAGTGCGAGGACAAGTACTGGAGCCGCCTCGAACAGGCGAAGGTGATCGACGAGGTGCCGTCGTTCGGCGTCGTCGACCTGGACCAGGACGACCCTCGGCCGCCGGAGGGTGTCGACTACCCCATGTGGCTCAAACCGGTGAAGTCGTTCTCCTCGGAGCTGGCCTTCCACGTCGCCGACGACGACGAGTTCGAGAAGGCCGTCGCCGAGATCCGGGCGGGTGTCGACAGGATCGGCAAGCCCTTCGACCGCATCCTCGGCATGGTCGACCTCCCCGCCGAGGTGGCCGACGTCGGCGGGTCCGCGTGCCTTGCCGAGGGCGAACTCAGCGGCGTGCAGGCGGCGACGGAAGGGTATGTCTACAAAGGACAGGTCACCGTCTACGGTGTCCTCGACTCGATCAACTACCCCGACACCCCTTCTTTCCTGCGGCATCAGTACCCGTCGCAGTTGCCCGAGGACGCCGTCGAGCGGATGAAGGAGATCTCCGTCCGCGTGATGGAGCAGATCGGCTTCGACAACGCCACTTTCAGCATCGAGTTCTTCTGTCACCCCGAATCCGGGCAGGCCTGCCTGCTGGAGATCAACCCGCGGCATTCGCAGTCCCACGCGGAACTGTTCGAGTACGTCGACGGGGTGGCGAACCACCAGATCATGGTGCAGCTTGGCCTAGGCCAGGATCCCGGACGGCGCCGGAACCAGGGTGACTACCGGATCGCGGGCAAGTGGTACCACCGCCGCTTCCGTGACGCGCTGGTCACCAGGGTGCCCACCCGCGGCGAGATCGCGGACCTGGAGGCGGATATCCCCGGGGTGAAGATCGAACCGGTGGCCGAGAAGGGAATCCGGCTCTCGGAACTGCCCGAACAGGACAGTTACAGCTACGAACTCGCGCATATCTTCGTCGCGGCGCAGACCGGACGGGAGATGGAGAGCAAGTACCGCCGGTGCGTCGAGGCGCTGCGGTTCGACTTCGAGGAGGGATAGCCCATGCGGACGGTGGCCTCGCTGCCGTACGAGATCACGGAGGAGGACCACGTCTGGATCCCGGTCTCCGACGGCGTCCGGCTGTCGGCGCGGATCTGGCGGCCGGTCGCTTCGGACGGCGAACCGGTCCCGGCGATCCTGGAGTACATCCCGTACCGGCACCGCGACCTGACCTCGGTCCGGGACTCCGTGCACCACCCGTACCTCGCGGGGCACGGCTACGCCTGCGTCCGCGTCGACATCCGCGGTTCGGGGGAGTCGGAGGGCGTGCTGGCCGACGAGTACCTCGAACGGGAGCAACTCGACGCCGAGGACGTCCTGGAATGGATCGCCGCGCAGCCCTGGTGTTCGGGCCGCACGGGGATGATGGGCATCTCCTGGGGCGGATTCGCCGCCCTCCAGGTGGCGGCACGTAAACCGCCGAGCCTGACCGCGATCGCGATCTCGTCGTTCACCGACGACCGGTACTCCGACGACATGCACTACATGGGCGGCTGCCTGCTCTCGGACAACGTCGCCGAGGCCTCCACGATGTTCGCCTACGCGACGTTGCCGCCCGACCCCGCGCTGGCGGGTGAGCGGTGGCGGGACCTGTGGCACGAACGGCTGGAGAACTGCGGACTCTGGGCAGGCGAATGGCTGGGACACCAGCGCCGGGACGACTACTGGCGGCACGCGTCGGTCTGCGAGAACTACAGCGACGTCCAGGTACCCGTCCTCGCCTCCAGCGGCTGGGCGGACGGGTACTCGAACGCGGTCTCCCGGCTGCTGGCCAATCTCGACGTGCCGAGGCTCGGCCTGATCGGGCCGTGGTCGCACAAGTATCCGCACCTCGGCCGCCCCGGGCCCGCCATCGGCTATCTGCAGGAGCTGGTCCGCTGGTGGGACCACTGGCTGAAGGACGTCGAGAACGGCGTCATGGACGGGCCGATGCTCCAGACCTGGATGCAGGACAGCGTGCCACCGTCGACCTCGTACGAGGACCGCCCCGGCCGGTGGGTGGGGGAGCCGTCCTGGCCTTCGCCGCACGTCCACCCGTCCGAGCATCGGCTCGCCCGGCACCGGATCGCCCGTCCGGGCGAGGACGTCCCGGCGGAGAACCTGTCGGTGGAGTCGCCGCTTTCGGTCGGTCAGTTCGCCGGTAAGTGGGCCTCCTACAGCGCTCCGCCCGATCTGCCGTACGACCAGCGGGAGGAGGACGGCGGCTCGCTCGTCTTCGAAACCGACGAGCTCACCGAGCCGTGCGAGATCCTCGGTTCGCCGGTGGCGGACCTGGAGGTCTCGGCGGACAAGCCGGTCGCGCAGGTCGCCGTCCGGCTGTCCGACGTCGCGCCGGACGGCAGGGCCACGCGAGTGACCTATGGGCTGCTGAACCTGACCCACCGGGACGGGCACGAAGATCCGGAGCCCTTGGAGCCGGGCAAGCGGTATCGGGTGCGCGTCGAGCTCAATGCCGTCGCGCAGGCCTTCCCCGCCGGGCACCGGATCCGGTTGTCGATCTCGTCGTCGTACTGGCCGCTGGCGTGGCCACCGCCGGAACCGGCGATGGTGACCGTCCACACCGGACAGAGCACGCTCACGCTTCCGGTGCGGCCGATAGCGGAGGCGGACGAGGTCCCGGCGCGGCCGTTCGGCGAACCCGAGGGCGCGGAACCGCTGCCCGCGACCCAGGTCGAACCCGGCGAACAGCGCTGGACCGTCTCCCGTGACCTGATCGACTACCGGTCCGCGCTCGACATCGTGAAGAACGAGGGCAAGGTCCGGTTCGACGACATCGATCTCGACGTCACCAGGAACGTGTTCGAGCGGTACTCGTGGGTGGCCGACGACTTCTGTTCCCCGGTGGCGGAGACCTCGTGGTCGATGTCGTTCGCCCGCGGCGACTGGGAAGCCCGGTCCGAGACCCGCACCCGGGTGTCCTGCACTCCCACCGAATTCGTGATCGACGCACAGCTCGACGCATACGAAGGGGAGCGAAGGACGTTCTCCCGCAACTGGCATCGGACGGTTCCCCGTGATCAGGTCTAAGACGAGTCTCGCCGCGAAGTCGCTGCTCGCGTGGCTGCGCCTCACCAACCGGAAACGCACCTACGCCGAGCTCGACCGCTTCCGCCGGAGCATCGAAAGCAGCCAGGCGAAGGGTGACAGGGGGCCGATCCGCGCGATCTGGCGCCGGTTCGACGTCACGTGGTCCGAAGTGGACGGACGACCCTGTTACACGATCCGCCCGGCGGGCGGCGGGGGCGACGGCAACCACGTGCTGTACTTCCACGGCGGCGCCTACGTGCACCAGATCCAGCACGACCACTGGCGCTTCTTCGGACGGCTGATCGACCGCACCGGCTGCTCGGTCACCGTGCCGATCTACCCGCTCGCCCCGGTGCACCAGTGCCCGGAGACCACCGCGTTCGTCCGCCGCGCCTACGACGAGTTCGCCGCGGGTGCCGCCCCGGAGGACCAGATCGTGATGGGGGATTCCGCCGGTGCCGGGATCGCACTGGCGCTCACCAAGGCGTTGCGGGACGAAGGCAGGCCGATGCCCAAGGAGACCGTCCTGTTGTCGCCGTGGCTGGACCTGACACTGTCCCATCCGGCGCAACCGGCGCTGGACGAGCGCGACCCCTATCTCGCGCTCACCGGACTGAACGAGGCGGCCCGGCTCTACAGTGGACAGTTGTCGCGCACGGATCCCAGGCTCAGCCCGTTGTCCGGCGATCTTTCCGGGCTCGGGGCCTTGACCGTCTACATCGGGACCAAGGACGTGCTCCTCTCCGACGCCCGGCGGCTGCACACCCTGTGCACCGAACAAGGGGTGCCGCTGAGCTATCACGAGTACGAGGGCATGATCCACGCGTGGATGCTGGCCTCGATCCCGGAAGCGAGGCTCGCGCTGGAGGAGATCGCGCATCTCGTGGATCGATCACTGGTGAAATCGGTGTAGCTCCCTCGTGAGCGGGTAACCGAAACGCAACGGCCGGTGCAGCGAGGTTGTATGTCCACTGGCCGTGAGGTGGACCGGCGTGGGCAGCCCCGGCGGAGCAGGGCCGCCGGCGCGCCGGTCACCGAGTCCATCCTTCGCACAGGAGCGTTCGATGCGGCAGTTGGAATCCCTGGGGAACTCGCCGCGCTGGTCCGGCGACGGAAAAGCCTGTACGTGCGCTGGGCGCCGTCTCCCGAACGTCGCCCCGGCACGAGCCGGGACGAACTCACCGGCACGGAACTGCCGGGCCTCTCGGTGAACCCCCTCGATCCCGAACCGTGGTGGCGGGACCAGCCGCTCGAACTCTGGCCGGCCAGACGGCTTTACGACTACTGCCACCTCAGGCACGACCGGCCCCGCGAGACCAAACCGTGGGTGCTGGCGGGCCGGGTGGTCGGTTCGGGACCGGACAACGAGCCACTGCCGACCGACCCCGAACCCGTCGGGCGGATCTCCACCGCCGTCCTCGACGAGGCTCGCGGCCTGTTTCGCGAGCGAGCGCGGAACGACGCCGACTGCGGCCCGCTACGCCGGCCGTCAGAACTCGGCCAAACCTGACCGCCGCTTGCCGTCCGCCTGATCACGCGAGTTCCGCCTTCAATCACGCGAGTGACGCGAACCCGCCCCCTGTCGAGGGGTAGGCAAAGGTCGCGGGTCGCGGTGAGCGGTCCCTCGTGGCCGTTGGGCGACACACTTCGACCATGGGGTTCAGCGAGGGGCCCCTCGTCGCCACACCCTGCCCCCGGACGTTGCGAAAGCCACGTTCGCAACGTTGAAGGTTGCGAAAGTGGCTTTCGCAACCTGCCACCTTGCCTTACCCCTCAACCCGGCCGGACGGCCAACAGGTCCACGACGTCTTCCGCGCGTTGACGCTTCTCGAACCGCGCCCGTTGCCGGTCGGCCCCGCTGCCTTCGGCGAACAGCTTGGCGAGGCCGTCGCGGACGAAGTCGAGGTCCCCGGTCTCCTCGAGCGCGCCGGCGGCGAAGGTGACGACGTCGTCGAGCACTTCGCTCGCCGGGGCGAGGTCGCCGGTCCGGAAATGCGGGCAGCGACCCGAAAGCCCTTCCCGCGACGCACGCCAGATCTGGGCCCGCAAGACTTCGTTGGACAAATCCACGGGGTGCTCCTCCGTGCCGAGCACCGTGCCGACCAGACCGCGGATCAGCACCCCGAGCAGCACCGCTTCGCCGGGAGTGACCGCGACGTCGGCGAACCGGAACTCCACGGTCGGCTGCTTCTCGGAAAGCCTTACGTCCCAATAGACCATCGCGCGATCGAGGATGGCGCCCGCGCGGAGCCAGGCGTCGACGATGCTTTCGTAGTGGTCCAGTGAGGTGAACAGCGGCGGCGAACCGGCCGAAGGCCAGCGGTTCCACTGCTGGTAACGCCAGCTGGCGTACCCGGTGTCGTAGCCGTCGCAGATCGCGGAATTGGCGGTCACGGTCAGCAACACGGGCAGGAAGGGCCGGACGCGGTTGATCACCCGGATCCCGGTTTCCCGGTCGGGGATGGCGATGTGGACATGACAGCCGCAGGTGTGCGACGTCCGCGCGGTCGCCCCGAAATGTTCGGACATCCGTTCGTAGCGCGGATTCGGTGTGATGGCGGGCAACTCCGTTTCCGCCAGTGGTGCGCTGCCGCTTGGCAGCAGACGGCAACCCCGCCGGGCGGCGCCTTCGGCCAGTTCCGCGCGCATCGCCGTCAGCTGCCGCTCGGCTTCAGCGTGTGTCTTGCAGACGTCGGTGGCCGATTCGGCCTGGGAGCGGGTGAGCTCCTGCTGGAGTTCGCCTTGATCCTCCTCCGCGGCGTCCACGACGGCGTCCCCCGCCGGGGAAAGGTGGCCGTCCCGGCCCACCACGAAGAACTCTTCCTCGACCCCGAAGGTGAGTACGTTGTCGTTCACAACCGCTGATACCCCCGGCCCTCTCGGCACAAACTTTGTTTTCGCAGGTCGTGGACGGGGTATTTCAGGGCAATGAACCCGAAGTCGGCGGAGCCGCCGTATCTGCTGGCCGCACAGGCCGGCACAGTCGTGCGCCACCTGTACAGCCGGCTGCGGACCGAGGAACAGGCCTCGCCTGGTGACCTCTGCCGCACCATCGGCGCGTTGCAGCAGCTCGCCGACGACCTCGCCAACGTCTTGCCCGGCTTGCAGGCACAACTCGAACAGAGCCTCCTGTCCGGTCAGGTCGGCGCGACCGACTCGGCGGAGGAGGCCTGGGCCAAGGTCGCCGACGTCGGCTACGCGCTCGCCCAGGCTCGCACGGGCGGTCTGCTGATGGCCGCGGAACTACGCGCTTCGCGGCGGACTCTCGGAGAACTCGCTTCCTCGTGACGTGCCGCGCTCAGCCCACCGGCTGAGCGCGGACCACCGCCACCGGGCAATGGGCGTGGTGCAGCGCGTCGTCGCTGATCGAACCCAGCAGCAGCCGCCGGAGATCGCCGTGATCGCTCCGGCCGAGCACCAGCAGCGCGGCCTCACTGGACTGCACGGTCAACGCCTGCGCCGCGGGTCCCACCCCGTGCACCAGCTCCACGGGGACCTCCGGATAGCGCTCGCGCCACGGCTCGAGCTGCCGGGCGACGAGCTCGTCGGCCACCTCCTGAGGGATACCGGGCGCCGGATCCAGTACCGGTCCGCCGAGCAGAGGCTCGCTCGCGGGGCCCCAAAGCGGCATGCGCGCGACGTGGACCGCGTGCACGGTGAGCCTGTGACGCGAGGCGAAGTCGAACGCGAAGCCCGCCGCCTGTGCGCTGTGCTCCGAGCCGTCGGTCCCGAGGATCACCGGCCCGCCCGGAGGCGGCTCGTCCCCGCGCACGACCACGACAGGACGTCCGGCGGTCTTGGTCACCTCGGATTCCGTCGAGCCGAGGACGGCCCTGGTGAACAACCCGGAGTGGGATTCGCCCAGCACGATCATCGCCGCGTCCGCCTCGTCGGCGACCGAGGTCAGGACCTGCTCCGGAGTGCCGCCGCGGACGACCGTGCGGACGTCGAGATCGGGCTCGGAGCGCTTCAGGGCCTCCGCCATCGAAGCGAGCTGCCGTCGAGCGGGCTCGACGGCAGCTTCGTCGGCGGCTTGCGGAACGGCTTCGTTCAGCGGCGTCGCGACAGGATCCGAGCCGGGCGGGGGAAGACGGTCGTGGGTGCAGTAGGCGAGAACGAGGCCGAGGCCGCGCGTTTTCGCCTCGGCGACCGCCCAGCGGACGGCGCGGCGTGCCTCCGGCGATCCGTCGAAACCGGTCACCACCGGCCCTGTGCCGGTCTGTGCAGCGGACATGGGACATCACCTCCGACGTGGGCGGTGATACCCGCTTTCGGCGGTCTTCAAGCGGCCGGACGGTTTCATCGCACCGGTCGGCTGGGTACTTCCACACATGACTTCTCTGTCGACGCCCCGCGCGCTTGACAAGAAGCGCGCCTTTTCAACGTCCTCCGGGCTGCGGGCACTCGAAGAACCGCGAGGGCGCCTCCACCTGCACGTGAGCAGGCCGACCAGGGAAACCGCGGTCGTCAAAGCGAACGGCGAGGTCGACCTCGCTACCGCGCCGAGGCTGTGGGAGATGCTGGACCAGCGGCTCCACGGCAGCGGCACCAGGTTGATCCTCAACCTGTCCGAAGTCGAGTTCTTCGGCGTGCCGGGCGTCCGGGTGCTCGAACGCGCGCAGCTGCTCGCCGAGGACACCGGCACGCAGCTCTTCGTCTTCCCCGGTGAATGCCGGTCCGCCCGACGGCTGCTCGACCTTTGTGACGGTCTCCGAGTCTTGTAGGCACCTTTCGTGACGCGTCACAAGGGGCCCGTGGCCGAGCGGGCCGCGAGGGCCGCCTGCAGCAGGGCGACGTGTTCGAGCCGGGTGGGGTCCAGCCCGGTGAGATCGGCGATCCGGCGCAGCCGGTAGTCGACGGTGTTGGGATGGACGTGCAGGGCGGCGGCGGTCTGCCGGCGTCCTCCGCGGCGAAGGAAGGTCTCCAAGGTGTGGACGAGTTCCTCGTTGCCGTCCAGCGGTGCCAGCCGGGTGGCCAGCCGGTCGAGCGCCGGGCCGGGGCGCGAAAGCTGGTATTCGAGCAGGACGTCGTCGAGCCGGTACAAGCCGGGTGGACGCCCGGATCCGGTGGCGACCGCGAGTACTTCCTGCGCGAGCCTCGCCGCCGCGGGCACCCCGGACGGCTCGGCCGCGGCGGTGCCGGCGGTGACTTCCGCGCCCGCCGTGCGGGCGACGTCGGCAAGGACCCGCTCCAGCCGCGTCCAGTCGCGTGTGGACAGTTCCCCGGCAGGGGTTTCGTGCGGTAGCAAGGCGATGCCGCCTTCGGGGGTGAGCGAGGTCAGCACCGTGCCTCGGACCTGGCGCTCCAGCTCGACCCGGAGCCGCCGCAGTTTCCGGCGTCCGGCGACCAGCGGGTCGACCCCGGTGGTCGCCTCGTCCGGATGCGCCCCGACCGACGCCGCGAGCACGATGTAACACGGTGGCAGGCGCAGACCGGCCTGGCCTGCCGCGACTTCCGCCGGTTCGCCGTCGAGCAGGGCGGAGAGCACCGCGTGCCGCGCCGAACGCTCGTCGTCGAACATCGTCTGGCGCTCGTCGAGATACCCCGCGCCGACCGCGGGAGTGACCACTTCCAGATAACGCAGGGTGAGCGCGTTGACCGCGAGGACGTCGGCGACCTCGTTCGGCCGCGCGTCCGGCGTCAGCGATGCCCAGACCACCTCGATGCCGATGTGGTACGCGGTGAGCACGATGTCGATCGGGATGCCCTCCTCCGCGCGCCGGGCCGCCGATTCGCGGAGGAAGTCGAGCTCCTCCCTCGTCGGCGTGGACCCGGTGCGCAGAGTGTCGATGAACGAACGCAGGTTCTGCTCGATCACGTGCGTGATGTCGCCACTGAGTTCCTCGGCGGGCAACAGGCCGTACTCGGGGACGCGGGAGACGATCTCGGCGAGGACCGTCTTCGCGAGCGACGGCAGGACCTCGGTCAGCCGTTCCGCCAGTGGACGCCCGCCGATGCGGAACCCTGGATCCTTGTCACCCGTCACAACCGCCCATCATGACAGCTGGTCAGCGAGTGAGCGCGTCCCGTGCCGAATCGAGGGTCGGGTGCACGGTGAAGACGGCGTCGAGGCCGAGCAGCGACATCGGGCGCAGCAAAGCTCGCTCCCGAGTGACGATGACGAACGGGACGCCCGCCTCTTCGGCCTTCGCGCGGACCTGCACGAGAGCGGTGAAACCGGACGAATCACAGAAGCTCACCGTGGACAGGTCCGCGATCAGCGCCGCCGGAGTGAACAGGAGCTCCTCTTCCATCGCCCGTCGCAGATCGGCGGAGACGGCAAGATCGATTTCACCCGACACGGTGATGACCGTGTCGGTACCGGACGCGGTGACCGAGATGTCGAGAGGGGACACGAATCTCCGTGCTGACCGAGGCGGATCGGATGCGGGAGCGCGGTAGTCGGTCAAGTGGACTCCTTGCCGGTATGGGGGCCGGCTCCTGCCCCGGAGGGCATGCCGGACCCGGAAGAAAGGACCCGGCGGCTGGTGTCTGAACCGCGACAGGGGTCAACCGTAGCAGCCTTGCGGGTCGACCCGCCGGATGAGCGGCGTCCGGACTCGTCGCCGGTATCCCGGCTCAGGCCGTCGCGCCTCCGCGCGCACGGCTTTCACCGACCATGACCTCGTCGAGATCGGGATGGACCTCGTCGGCTCGATTCCACAGGTCGGCCGCCAGCTCGGTGGAGCCTTCAGCAGCCGCGACGTTCCCGAGGCCGACGTAGGCGCGCGCGGTTTCGTACCGGCTTCCGCAGGCTTCGGCGCGGTCCGCGGCCGCGCGATAGGCTGAGGCGGCCTGGTCGTGACGCTCCGTGTGAAACCAAGCCCAGCCCATGCAGTTGAGGGCCATCGCGGCGTCGAGGTCCAGCCCCAGTTCGTCGAAGACGGCCAACGTTTCGGCGGCGAGCGTGGCGGCTTCGACCGGCTGCCCGAGCGCCGTCAGGACCAAGGCGATCCCGCGGTCGGTGATCGCGGCGTTGCGGCGATTGCCGTCACGGACGTAGGCAGCGTGCGCCTGCCGGAGATCTCGCAGCGCGTCGTCATGGTTGCCCCGATAGTGCTCGGCCCAGCCGCTGTGCGCGAGTGTCGTGGTTTCCCCGTGACCGTCACCGATCTGCCGGAACAGCGCGAGCGCTTCGCCGTAGCATGCCGATGCTTCGTCCAGATCGCCGCGATCGACGTGCGCGACCCCGAGATTGGCCGTGGTGGTGGCGAGCGCCCACCTGTCGCCGACGGCCTCGGCGGACGCGCGCGCCCACCGATGGGTTTCCAGCCAGGGATCCCAGAGTTTGGCCACGAAGAAGTAGTCGCGCAGGAAGAAGGCGAGCTGCCAGCACCGGTCGTACTCACCGCGTTCATGCGCCGTCCTGCACAGGGCGACCAGCCCGGGCCATTCGGCGCGGAACCAGGACATCGCCATCTCGCCGTCGTCCAGCCGTGCCGGTTCCGGGATCCCCGGGTCGAAGACGATCTCCGGGACGAAGCGGTGCGGGGTGAGTTCCTTATCGGCCTGAGCCGCGGTTCGCACCGCGAAGGCGGCCAGCCTTCCGAATGCTTTCATTCCGTCCTCCGCGTCGGTCAGTACGAATTCGGTCGCGAACGCGCGCAGCAGGTCATGGAATCCGTAGCGGTCGGATTCCGGTTGGGTGAGCAGATGGGCTTCGTGCAAACGGTCCAGCAGCCGATCGGTCTCCCGGAACGAAAGCGCGCTCAGCGCACTCGCGGTATGGATGTCGACGTCGGTCCCGGGGTGGACGGTGAGTAGCCCGAAGAGCCTCGCTTCGGCGGCGCTCAGCTGCTTGACGGACAGCCGGAACGCGACGGCGAGCGAGCGTTCGCCGTCGTCGAGCTCGCCGAGACGAGCTGTTTCGTCGGCCAACCGCCGCTCCAGTTCCGCGACGTCCCAAGACGGGTGAGCGCGAAGCCTCGCCGCGGCGATCCGGATCGCGAGGGGGAGCCGGGCGCATCGTTGGACCACCCGGGTGACGGCGGCGCTGGAGGGAACACCGGTGACCGTGGTGAAGAGGCCGGCCGCCGCATCGAGCGGGAGCATGTCCAAGGAGATGTGCGCGGCGTCGTCGAGCGCGCTGAGCCGGGACCTGCTCGTGATCAGCACCCGGCATTTCGGCTCGGCCGGGAGCAGCGGGCGCACTTGAGCCGCGTTCACCGCGTTGTCGAGTACAAGGAGCACGCTGCGGCCCCGAAGCCGGGACCGATACAGCGCCGCCCGATCGGCAGGATCGGCCGGGATGCGGTCCGCCGGCACGCCGAGGACGCGCAGCAGTCTGTCGTGCACCGCGGCGGACTCGCCGGATTCGTCGCGCAGATCGACGAACAGGCAGCCGTCGGCGAATCCGGACTCCAGCCGGTGCGCGCACCGCACCGCGAGTTCCGTCTTGCCCACGCCGCCCATGCCGGACACGACGCAGACGCCTCCGTCGGCTTCGAGCGCCGTGCGGATCGCCCGCAGTTCGGCGGTTCGCCCCGTGAAGGAGGGCGTCGCCGGCGGTAAGCCGGACGGCCGGACGTCCGGCCGCGTCCTGCGCCGCACGGGTTCACCGGGCAACAGCGGTTTCAGCGCTCCCTCCGCACCGAGTTCGGTCTCGCACAATGCGGCGAGTGCGGGGTTCGGCGCGGAAAGCCCGGTCTCGACCTTGCTGAGGTAGCCCTTGCTGTAGTGGGTGCGAACGGCGAGTTCGGTGAGTGAAAGGCCGGCCGCCTTGCGGCGGCGTCTCAGCTCGGCTCCGAACGTGGCTCTCTCGTTCATCGGCCCCCACCCTCGTCGGAGGATCAGTATGGCCGTGTGGAAGACGTTTCGGCAGCCGCCTCCGGCCGTCGGCCGGATCCGTGGACCCGGCCGGCGGCCGCGTGTGCGTTCCATGGTCGTCGATCGCCCTCAGCCGAAAACGAAGCCGAGCAGGGCCAGGATCAGGCCGATGGTGTGGGTCTGCATGGTCAGTCCACCTCCTTTCCGTGTGTGGCGACCGCCGGCTGGACCGGGTTCGCGGGCGCGGTTCCCTGTGCACCGCCGAGCACCACCCCGACGACGAGCGCGATCACCCACAGCCAGAAAGCCAGCCGTAAGAGCAGTGAAAGCGAGCACATGACCTTCATTCCGACTCCTTGGGTGTGCGCGTCAAGGCAGCACTCGACAGCACGGAAACCGCTGGTTGGAGTGTTATTCGCCGCGAATTTCGGCGACTCACCAAGAATGCGTCGCGGGTCTGGCAGCGACAAGGAGTTTCCTGTTTCCCGTATGGGCGGGAAAGGGAAACCCGAATAACGATCGTCGATACACGACCGCGACCGGCTGGACACGGGCCGCCGGGCTGACGACTATTGACCACCGTGCTCGAACCATTAGGGGAGGACTGGTGACCGTCAGCGCTGTTGATCTCGCCGGCGAATTGAAGCTGCTTCGACGGGGTAGGGGAATCGCGGCACCTCACCTCGCCGAGCGGGCGGGTCCCGCGCTGCGCGCGGTCTGCGGAACGGCCGGGGATGCCGGAAACGCGGCGATCCGGAGCATGCTGAGCGAATGCCTGTCCGAGTGGTCGCGTTCGTTGCCCGAGGATCTGTGCACCGCTGTGCTGGCCGCGCTCGGACTGCACCCGGAGGCGGTGCACCCCTTCTATCAGGAACGGGTGAGCTGGCTGGCCGGGCATCTGCAGCGTGACGACCGGACCGCCCGCCGACGTATCGACGAAGGAATCGATCGGCTCGCCGAGGTCGCCGTGGCGTCCACGAACGAATCCTTCGAAGCGGAAGCGGTCCAGCCCAGTAGGAGGTGGCACACGGAGGAGCTGCGAGTGACGCTGGCGCTCGACCAGCCGGTTCCGGAGGTTTTCGAGTTCCGCCGGATCGTCGCGGACGCCGACGACATCGCCGAGCTGGACCTCGCCCTGACCCTCACCGACTCGGTCTATCGGGGTGAAGCAATCGGCGCCGACGATCTCCGGGTGGACGTGTTCCACGGTGGACGGCTGATCGGCCGGGCGATGGAATCCACTGATCGCGTCGGCTTGGCGTTACACCTGCCCGAACCGCTTCAACGGCAGAGCAAACACGAGATCGCATTGCGGTTCAGAGCGGAATTCAGGCACCCGCATTTCGTCTGCGTCCCCCGTCATCCGGTCGACCTGTTCGATCTGCACGTCCGGTTTCCCCTGCCGATCCCGGCGGAAGTGGTGCGGTTGGAGCGGGTCTTCCAGGACGACGCGAGTGATGAGGCGGCGCGAGGATTCTCTCTGACGCCGGACGCTTCCGGCGAGGTCCATGTCCAGTTCCGGCGCCTGACACCGGGTTTCGCCTATGGAGTGCGATGGAGGGCGCCAGTACCGCTTGGGGAACCTCTCGTGAGCGGTAAGGACGGCTAGCGAGTCAACGCGTGCCGGTGTGCGGGCGGCGGTTTCGCGTGTCCGGCTGGACGACACACGTGTCGTCCGCCGGATCACACGTGCCGTCCGTCCTGACACGCGAAACCGCCGGATCGGTCTTCAGCCACGCCGACGCCGGGCCTCCGGCGTGTAGTGATGCTGTCCATGGCGGCGAACCACTTCGGCTACGCGCTGCCGGAAGAGAAGGGCCTCCCGCACCAGGTCGTCGGCGTAAAGCTCTTATGTCGTGAAGGGCCCCTTTGAGACCTTCATCGTCTCAAAGGGGCCCTTCACGACATCCCCACGGACCGCGAC
>NZ_QHHW01000050.1:0-5189 GCF_003947325.1 Amycolatopsis sp. WAC 01375 | reverse complement strand
GTTAGTCCGGCGGTGTCCTACTCTCCCACAACCCTTCGGTTGCAGTACCATCGGCGCTGTCAGGCTTAGCTTCCGGGTTCGGAATGGGACCGGGCGTTTCCCTGACGCTATGACCACCGAAACACTGTGAAACAACCACTCCCACCACCATTGTGCTGGTGGGTTGTGTGGTGTTTCAGAGCTGTAGAGTGGATGCGTAACATCTTTGTGGGCAAGTCCTCGGCCTATTAGTACCAGTCAACTCGATAACACATTACTGTGCTTCCATTTCTGGCCTATCAACCCAATGGTCTGTTGGGGGCCTTAACCCACATGGGGTGGGATACCTCATCTTGGAACAGGCTTCCCGCTTAGATGCCTTCAGCGGTTATCCCTTCCGAACGTGGCCAACCAGCCATGCCACTGGCGTGACAACTGGCATACCAGAGGTTCGTCCGTCCCGGTCCTCTCGTACTAGGGACAGCCTTCCTCAAGTATCCTACGCGCGCGGCGGATAGGGACCGAACTGTCTCACGACGTTCTAAACCCAGCTCGCGTGCCGCTTTAATGGGCGAACAGCCCAACCCTTGGGACCTACTCCGGCCCCAGGATGCGACGAGCCGACATCGAGGTGCCAAACCATGCCGTCGATATGGACTCTTGGGCAAGATCAGCCTGTTATCCCCGGGGTACCTTTTATCCGTTGAGCGACACCCCTTCCACCAGGTGGTGCCGGATCACTAGTCCCGACTTTCGTCCCTGCTCGACATGTCTGTCTCACAGTCAAGCTCCCTTGTGCACTTGCACTCAACACCTGATTGCCAACCAGGCTGAGGGAACCTTTGGGCGCCTCCGTTACTCTTTAGGAGGCAACCGCCCCAGTTAAACTACCCATCAGGCACTGTCCCTGAACCAGATCATGGTCCGAGGTTCAGATTCCCAATCCGACCAGAGTGGTATTTCAACAACGACTCCACCAACACTAGCGTGCCAGCTTCACAGTCTCCCACCTATCCTACACAAGCCGAACCGAAAACCAATACCAAACTATAGTAAAGGTCCCGGGGTCTTTCCGTCCTGCCGCGCGTAACGAGCATCTTTACTCGTAGTGCAATTTCGCCGGGCCTGTGGTTGAGACAGCCGGAAAGTCGTTACGCCATTCGTGCAGGTCGGAACTTACCCGACAAGGAATTTCGCTACCTTAGGATGGTTATAGTTACCACCGCCGTTTACTGGCGCTTAAATTCTCAGCTTCACCCCCGAAAGGGTTAACCGGTCCTCTTAACGTTCCAGCACCGGGCAGGCGTCAGTCCATATACATCGTCTTGCGACTTCGCATGGACCTGTGTTTTTAGTAAACAGTCGCTTTCCGCTGGTCTCTGCGGCCACGATTCCCTAGTCCGCAAGGGACTTCAAGAACCCTGGCCCCCCTTCTCCCGAAGTTACGGGGGCATTTTGCCGAGTTCCTTAACCACAGTTCACCCGATCGCCTTAGTATTCTCTACCTGACCACCTGTGTTGGTTTGGGGTACGGGCCGTGCACGCACTCGCTAGAGGCTTTTCTCGGCAGCATAGGATCACTCTACTTCACCTCAATCGGCTACGCATCACGTCTCAGCCTTAATGAAACACGGATTTACCTATGCTTCGGCCTACACGCTTACACCAGTACTACCACTCACTGGCGGAGCTACCTTCCTGCGTCACCCCATCACTCGACTACTACGGAATCAGATCCCACGCTCCACAACCAACCTCCACCCCGAAGGGATTCAGCCGGCGCTTCGGGTGGTTAGTATCAACCGCCTCATCCTGGGCGCACGTGCTCGGGTACGGGAATATCAACCCGTTATCCATCGACTACGCCTGTCGGCCTCGCCTTAGGTCCCGACTTACCCTGGGCGGATTAGCCTGGCCCAGGAACCCTTGGTCATCCGGCGGCAGAGTTTCTCACTCTGCATTCGCTACTCATGCCTGCATTCTCACTCCCACACCCTCCACGACTGGCTTCCGCCGCCGCTTCCCTGGATGCAGGACGCTCCCCTACCCATCAACACGACTAGACGTTCCCGCAAGGAGAACGCCGATCTATATGTGTCAATGACACAGCTTCGGCGGTGTGCTTAAGCCCCGCTACATTGTCGGCGCAGGACCACTTGACCAGTGAGCTATTACGCACTCTTTCAAGGGTGGCTGCTTCTAAGCCAACCTCCTGGTTGTCTGGGCAATCCCACATCCTTTCCCACTGAGCACACACTTGGGGGCCTTAGCTGGTGTTCTGGGCTGTTTCCCTCTCGACGACGAAGCTTATCCCCCGCCGTCTCACTGCCACACTCTCACACCACGGTATTCGGAGTTTGGTTGATTTCGGTAACCCGGTAAGGCCCCTAGACCATCCAGTAGCTCTACCCCCGTGGTGAAACATGTGACGCTGCACCTAAATGCATTTCGGGGAGAACCAGCTATCACGGAGTTTGATTGGCCTTTCACCCCTACCCACAGCTCATCCCCTCAGTTTTCAACCTAAGTGGGTTCGGCCCTCCACGTCGTCTTACCGACGCTTCAGCCTGGCCATGGGTAGATCACTCCGCTTCGGGTCTAGACCACGCGACTCAGACGCCCTATTCAGACTCGCTTTCGCTACGGCTACCCCACACGGGTTAACCTCGCCACGCAGCACTAACTCGCAGGCTCATTCTTCAAAAGGCACGCCATCACCTCAACATCACAAGGATGTGCTCGGGCTCTGACGGCTTGTAGGCACACGGTTTCAGGTACTCTTTCACTCCCCTCCCGGGGTACTTTTCATCTTTCCCTCACGGTACTAGTCCGCTATCGGTCTTCAGGAAGTATTTAGGCTTACCGGGTGGTCCCGGCAGATTCACAGCAAATTCCACGAGCTCGCTGCTACTCGGGAACACCAAACAAACGATCCACAACATGTTTTCGCGTACGGGACTCTCACCCACTCCGGTCGCCCATCCCAAGGCGTTCCACTAACACACGTAATCGTTCCGAGGACTGTCAGATCCTCGACGCTGGGTCCCACAACACCACACACACAACGCCTGACAGCTTGACATGTGCATGGTTTAGCCTCTTCCGCTTTCGCTCGCCACTACTCACGGAATCACGGTTGTTTTCTCTTCCTACGGGTACTGAGATGTTTCACTTCCCCGCGTTCCCTCCACACACCCTATATATTCAGATGCGGGTAACACCACATAACTGGTGCTGGGTTTCCCCATTCGGAAATCCTCGGATCACAGCTCGGTTGACAGCTCCCCGAGGCATATCGCAGCCTCCCACGTCCTTCATCGGCTCCTGAAGCCAAGACATCCACCATGTGCCCTTAACAACTTGACCACAAAGATGCTCGCATCCACTCTACAGTTCTCAAACACCACACCAGAAACAAACGTCCCCGGGACTGTGTCCAGCCCCTCGGCGTGTTGCCTCAGGACCCAACAGCGTGCCAGCGAACAATTCTTCCGACCTCCCAGGAACACCCCCTCCACACTCCCCGAAGGAAGCAGTACTAGAGCGTCCCGGCAAAAGCCGGCCGAACCATAACCAGTAGTTCCACAATTCCTTGAGCAAGCCCGGCAACACCACATTCGGATGTTGAGCCGTGCCCACTCCACCACCGTTGGTCCGGGTATCCCGGCGGGGTGGATGTGTTGCTCCTTAGAAAGGAGGTGATCCAGCCGCACCTTCCGGTACGGCTACCTTGTTACGACTTCGTCCCAATCGCCAGTCCCACCTTCGACCACTCCCCCCCTTGCGGGTTGGGCCATGGGCTTCGGGTGTTACCGACTTTCATGACGTGACGGGCGGTGTGTACAAGGCCCGGGAACGTATTCACCGCAGCGTTGCTGATCTGCGATTACTAGCGACTCCGACTTCACGCAGTCGAGTTGCAGACTGCGATCCGAACTGAGACCGGCTTTAAGGGATTCGCTCCACCTCGCGGTATCGCAGCCCTCTGTACCAGCCATTGTAGCATGTGTGAAGCCCTGGACATAAGGGGCATGATGACTTGACGTCATCCCCACCTTCCTCCGAGTTGACCCCGGCAGTCTCCCACGAGTCCCCGCCATAACGCGCTGGCAACGTAGGATAAGGGTTGCGCTCGTTGCGGGACTTAACCCAACATCTCACGACACGAGCTGACGACAGCCATGCACCACCTGTACACCAACCACAAGGGAAGCCCTATCTCTAGGGATGTCTGGCGCATGTCAAGCCCAGGTAAGGTTCTTCGCGTTGCATCGAATTAATCCACATGCTCCGCCGCTTGTGCGGGCCCCCGTCAATTCCTTTGAGTTTTAGCCTTGCGGCCGTACTCCCCAGGCGGGGCGCTTAATGCGTTAGCTACGGCACGGACAACGTGGATGTCGCCCACACCTAGCGCCCAACGTTTACAGCGTGGACTACCAGGGTATCTAATCCTGTTCGCTCCCCACGCTTTCGCTCCTCAGCGTCAGTATCGGCCCAGAGACCCGCCTTCGCCACCGGTGTTCCTCCTGATATCTGCGCATTTCACCGCTACACCAGGAATTCCAGTCTCCCCTACCGAACTCAAGTCTGCCCGTATCGCCCGCACGCTCCACGTTAAGCGTGGAGTTTTCACGAACGACGCGACAAACCGCCTACGAGCTCTTTACGCCCAATAATTCCGGACAACGCTTGCACCCTACGTATTACCGCGGCTGCTGGCACGTAGTTAGCCGGTGCTTCTTATCCAGGTACCGTCACTTGCGCTTCGTCCCTGGCGAAAGAGGTTTACAACCCGAAGGCCGTCATCCCTCACGCGGCGTCGCTGCATCAGGCTTTCGCCCATTGTGCAATATTCCCCACTGCTGCCTCCCGTAGGAGTCTGGGCCGTGTCTCAGTCCCAGTGTGGCCGGTCACCCTCTCAGGCCGGCTACCCGTCGTCGCCTTGGTAGGCCATTACCCCACCAACAAGCTGATAGGCCGCGGGCTCATCCTGTACCGCCAGAACTTTCAACCAACCCCCATGCGAGGATCAGTGATATCCGGTATTAGACCCAGTTTCCCAGGCTTATCCCAAAGTACAGGGCAGATTGCCCACGTGTTACTCACCCGTTCGCCACTAATCCACCCGAAGGCTTCATCGTTCGACTTGCATGTGTTAAGCACGCCGCCAGCGTTCGTCCTGAGCCAGGATCAAACTCTCCAACAATGTC
>NZ_QHHW01000049.1:0-35881 GCF_003947325.1 Amycolatopsis sp. WAC 01375 | reverse complement strand
CCCTGTACCAGGTGGTTCCTGGCGGTGCGGGCGGATCGGCCTCGTACCGGGTCGTACTCGGCCGCATCCGCCCGTGCCGTCAGGGGCCGCCTGGGCGCGAAGACCGCGAACTTGGCTTATGAAACACGCCCTAGCGGTCGTCCTCGTCCTCGGCGGGCGGCTCGATGCCGAGGAGCGCGCGGGTCTGATCTTGCAGGAACCACGCCAGCGTCGCGGAGACGATCAGCAGGATCAGCGGGAGGACCGGGCCGCCGTTGGCGAGGATGAACAGCTCCGTGACGCTCGCGCCCAGCATGACGCCCGCCAGCAGCAACGCCGCCGGCCCGCCGAAGCGGGGGATGAGCAGGCCGATCGCGCCGCCGACCTCGAGCACACCGGTGACGTACCGGAGCCACTGCCCGAGCCCGATCTCGGCGAAGGTCTGCTCGGTGTGGCCGCCCGCGAACAGCAGGTAGCCGCTGTAGAGGAACTCGGCCGCGAGCGCGACGCGCACGACCCACAGCACTATCGAGCCGAGGGGCAGGCCGCGGGTACCGCTGGTTCCTCCGGACATGCCGGGGATCTTTCTCCGGGGCACGGCGACCCGCAAGCCCCGCATTCAGATGACCAATTGCGATGGTCGAGTGTTCCGAGTCCGTGAAGGACTCCTTGAGGGACCCAGAGTCCCTCAAGGAGTCCTTCACGGACCAACCCGGCGCCGAACCGCATTCAGATGACCAATTGCGAATCAGGCGGGTACCTGCCAGGACTGGCCGGCCGCGCCGTCGCAGGTCCGGATCACCAGCCGCGTGCCCTCGCCGGTGCCACCGCCCTCGACGTCGAGGCATTTACCGGACTGCGGGTTGACCAGCGTCGAACCTTGTCGCTGCCAGGTCTGCGCCCCGGTCTTGTTGCAGTCCCACAGCTGCACCCTGGTCCCGTCCGCCGTCCCGCTGTTGGCGACGTCGAGGCATTTCCCGAGGGCGCGCAAAGTTCCGTTCTGCACGGCCCACGTCTGCGCGGGGGTGCCGTTACAGGTCCACAGCCGCACCGCCGTGCCGTTCGCGATCTGCGAATGGTCGACGTCGACGCATTTGCCGGTCACGCCGGTGATCCGCCCGGCCGGATACGGCGAGCCGCCGCGGATCAGGTATTCGCTGTTGGCCACGTTCCAGTGTGTGGCGAGATAGCTGCCGGGCGCGGGGTTGGTGTGGAAGTAGTCGTCGCCGAGGCAGTCGATCTGGTTCTCCGGCGCGCCGGGGCAGACCTTCACCAGGCCGCCCGGCGGGAGGCCGCCGTCGTCGTAACACATGATGTCTTCGTCGTCCCAGCAATGGCCGTACGGGGTGCCGTGCGGAGCGCTTCCTTGGACGGCGCCGAGGTTGTGCAGGAGTTCGTGCCCGGTGGCCTGCCAGCTCCAGCATCCCGTGCCGACGGTGGCGTAATGCGGGCCGCCGTTGTACGGGTTGCTCGCGCCGGGACTGTCGTTGCCGCCGTTGCCGAACGCGAGCCCGCAGCCGCCCGCGTCGTACCAGACGATGTACTTGCGGTCGGCGCGGTTGTAGCCCTGTGCCTTGATGGCGTTGGTGATCGTGTCCACGCCTCCCATCGAGGACTGCGCGATGACGACGTTCGCGACGGTCGCCCGGCAGCTCGCGTCGTGCACGTACCGGACGTGCCGGACGCCACCGCCGAGCCGGGCCGCGGCTTCGACGAAGATGTCGTCGATCTGGCTCGTGAAGGTCTGGAATTGGCCGACGAACTGCCCGTATCGATCCGGTTGCGTGTTTCCGCGGACATAAAGCGCCTGAACGCGTTTTCCGCTGACGCCATCGCCGTCACAGACCGCCGAGGCTTCTGCCGCCGCGGCCATGGGAGCGGGTAAGGAGACGACGCCGAGCGCCAACGCGGCGACGGCCACGAGTCTGGAGAATCTTCTGGTCATGCCGAACCGCCTTTACCTCGCAGGGGTGAGGCATCCGGATGCAGCAAAGAGGTCTGGACCAGCAGGAATCATAAGCGGCGAACGGTGAGCGTGTCACTGACAGAACAGGACACGAGTCATTTTTGGTCACCGAGGAGTATCTGTTCGAGCAACAGGTCGACGTCGCGGGCGGACTCCGCTTCGCCTATCCGGTGGAACGTTTCGGCGGCGCGCAGCGCGCGGCGGGCGGCTTCCCGGATCCGGCCCGCGGCGCTGAGCACGTGGGCGGCGACGTGGTCGAGCTGCGCGATGAGATGGTCCCTGGCGGGCGCGGTCTCGGTTTTCACGGCGTGGACGGCGTTTTCCGCGACGTCGAGTGCGGTCAGCGCCGCGTCGAGGTCGCCGGACCGCAGCCGGGAAAGCGTCGCCGCGTTACGGCAGGTGGCTGCCACGTAGCCGCCGCCGATCGCCACCGCCGCGTCGGCCGCCCGTGCGTAGAAGTCGGCGGCGTTCGCGCCGTAGCCGAGCAGGTCCAGTTGTTCGGCGGCGGCCATGCTCACCGAGATGTAGGAGTGTCCGGTGTCGCCCGAGGCCTCGAGGATTTCGGCGAGGACGGCGTATTCGTTGAAGGCACGGGAAGATTCGCCGAGCGCGCGGTAGGTGTCGGCGTACATCCACCGGCAGCGGTGGTCCCAGTCCGGTGACCCGGCGAGCAGCGAAATGGCGCGGGGCGCGACGTCGAGGACCTCGTCGAAGCGCCCGGCGCCGTGCAGTGCGGAGACGAGGACGTACCAGTGTTCGGCGGTGTCCTTGCCTTTCGACGCGGCGGCACCGAGGGCCGCGTACGCGTCGTCGACGGCTTCGGTGAATCGGCCGGTGCCGATCAGGGACAGCGCACGGAGGTGGCGGAGATGTCCGCGCAACCGTTCCGGGCCGCCGACGGGCAGTGTCGCGAGCAGGTGCTCCACGAAGACGTCAAGCTCGTCGAGCGATCCCGTTCGCTCATAAGCGATCCGGGCCTGCTCGACGGCTTCGACGGCTTTTTCTCCGACGTTCCCGACGATGAAGGCGTCCGTCGCCGCCCGCGCGAGTTCCAGTGTGGTCACCGGATCCTCGCCGTCACCGTTCCGCAACGACGCTTCAAGGCACAGAAGGGTGCCGTGGAGCAAGGGATCGCCCGTTTCACGAGCCCGCTCGGCTCCCCGTCGCAAGGCCTCGTACGCCTCGACGGTGCGGCCCTGTCCGGAAAGGACGTGCGCCAGCCAGTATTCGCCCCAGCAGGCGGCGTGATCGTCCCGCCCCGCGCGCAACCGCGCCGCGGCCACCGTCGTCAGCGCGACCCCGGTCTCGGCCTGATCGTCGAAGACGAGCCACAGGCCGAGCCAGCATTGGTTGAGCAGAAACCGGTTCTCGTCGCCCTGTCGCCGGAATCCGGCGGCTGCCTCGCGCAGTCTTTCCTCGGTGTCGTCGCCCTGGAAGAAGATGGCGCGCAGTTCGGTCAGCCGCGGGACGAGCTCGTCCAGGACGTCCTCGATCGCGGCGAGACAGGCTCGCGCCTCTTCCGGTTCGCACCGATGGTTGTGAATCTCCGCCCGGACGACGAGTTCCTCCGCGGACAGGTCCGGCGGGGGCAGGATCGGGACCCGGGGGAGCGCGGAAGGCAGGAGCGGGACGAATTCCGCGACCGGTTTCGCGGCCATCTTCGCTTCGGCGTGCGCGGTGAAGTACCCGGTGTGCTCGCGTCCGTCGAGTTCCTCCGCTTCGACGAACGCCGCCGCCCGCATCCGTACGTTCAGCCTGCTCAGGGAAAGGCCGTCGTACGGGCCGTTGAGAACGAACCGGATCTCGCCGTATCCGGTTTCCGTCAACCGGCGGGTGAGCAAGGCCGCCGATGCGAAGAATTCGAGCCTGCCGACGGCGTCCGAATGATCGCCGACACCGTCCAAAAGCGACAGAAGGTCGAGACCGAGGTGCTCGTTGCCGGTGAGGGCGCAGAACTCCAGCCGCAGGGCGTGGTCGCCGTAGCGAAGCGGCGCCCCGGACGAGGCCCTGGTCACCCACCGATAGGTCGACGCGGCCTCGGCGTATTTGCCTGCTGCCGCCAGCGGCACCAGGGTCCGGCAGAGCCGGGTGACCTCGGCTCCGTCGGGGTTGGAGCCGTCGGAGTCATTCTCGCCCGCGCGGCGTGGTTCCACTTCCATGGTTCTGCCCCCAGAACAATGACGTCGACGCCGGATCTTAACTCCCGGCGTCGCGTCATGGTCCTGCTTTCGGGTGGTTCAGGGGACGCGAACGGCGGCGATTTGGGTCGCCTGCCCGATCAACCTGTTCTTTTCGTCCCAAAGCTCCGCGACTTCGTCCATCCGGTCGCCGCCGATCTCACCCGCGCGCATCCGCACCCGCACCGGGCCGGGTGCCGGGAGCCCGCGCAGGTACGCGGTGAACTGGACGGTCGGCGCCCAGCCCGCGATGCCGAGGTCGTAGGAGATCGGCGGCACCGGGTCGAGCGCCACGAGCAGGCTCACCGGATCCCAGTCGGTGCCGTCGGCGAGCCGCAGCCAGGACGAGATGACGCCTTTCCGGGACGGCTGTCCCACCGCGAAGCCCGCCGAGGCCGGGTCGATCCGCTGCTCGACGACGTCCATCAGGCCGATGCGGAACCCGCCACCGCCGTCGGCGGGCACGGGCAGGCAATCCTGCTCCGGCGGGATCTCGACCGGGTCCACGCCGGACCACCACGCGTCGCCGTCGGTCAGGACGCCCTGGGTGATCAGGGCCTCGGTGCAGGGCGCGCCGTGCTGGCTCAGCCGCGCGCGCAGTTGGGTGAGGCCGCGGCCTTCGCGCAGCACCTCGACTTCGACGACCGCCGGACCGGGCTCGGGTGCCACCGAGAACGAGCCGCTGATCGCGGTCAGATGCGGATGCGAGGAGACCTCGGCGGCGGCCTTGGCGAGTACGGCGAGCAGGTAGCCGCCGTGCAGCTTCGCCCCGATCGTCCACTGTGGATCGAGTTCGGTGTCGAACACCGGGTCTTCGCCGCGGCGGAGCAGGGCGGTCGCGGTCTGGAAGTGCGCCATACCCAAAGGTGACACCGTCAAGTTGACGGTGTCAAGTCAAAGCTGGCAGCATCACGGCATGGGCGCGAAGCGGACGAAGGCGCGGCCGGGCGAAGGGGAGAAGCTGCGGGGCGAGATCCTGTCCGCCGCCGACGCCCTGCTCGGCGAGGCGGGGACCGACGAGGCGCTCACACTGCGCGCCGTCGCACGCCGGACCGGCGTTTCCACGCCGTCGGTCTACGCGCACTTCCCGAGCCGCGACGCCTTGCTCGAAGCGGTCTGCCTCCGGGTGTGGGACGAACTCGGGCACCGGATGCGCGATCACGCCGCCGAGGTGGCCGATCCCATGCGCGCGCTCAGCCGGTGCGCACGGGTGTACGCCCGGTTCGCCCTCGACCATCCGGTGCAGTACCGGGTGCTCCTGATGCGCCCCTCCGGCGGCTCGTCCCCCGGCGCGGTCGCGTGTTTCCGGTATCTCGCCGACGCGACCGCCGCCTGCGTGCGGGCCGGGATTCTCCGCGGCGAACCGGAAGTCCTCGCGATGGGTCTCTGGTCGGCGATGCACGGCTGCGTGAGCCTGCTGATCGCGCAGCCGGGATTCGACTGGCCGGAAGAGCCGGAAGCGCTGATCGACACCGTCATCCGGATGGCCGGACTCGGCACGGCGCTCGCCTGCCGCGTCCCGCGCGACGCCATTCCGCCGAGTGCCGTAATGGCGGATGACCTGGACGAACTGGCGGCGGGCTGGGCGACATCGCGGCATCGGACTGGATAGGCTCCTCGCATGTCCGGGACCCCGACGACCGACGATCGACTCCAGGTGCTCGAAGCCATCACCGATACGACCTTGGGTCACCTCGACCAGGAAAAGGTGATGGCCACCCTCCTCGCGCGGGTTCGCGAGGTCCTCGGCGTCGACACGGCCACGGTGCTCCGGCACGACCCGGACGCGCAGTTGCTGCACGCCGTCGCCGCTTCGGGCATCGAGGAGGAGGTCTATCAGGACGTCCGGGTCGCCGTCGGGGCGGGCTTCGCCGGCCGGGTGGCCGCGGAACGGCGTCCGGTGATCCTCGACCACGTCGACGAGACCACCGTGGTCAACGCGCTCCTGTGGGAACGCGGGCTGCGCGCCCTGCTCGGGGTGCCGATGCTGGCCGAGGACGAGCTGATCGGCGTGCTGCACGTCGGTTCCGTGACGCCGCGCGAATTCGACGAGACCGATATCGAACTACTGCGGCTGGTGGCCGGGCGGCTCGCGCTCGCGTTGCGGATCGAGAACTCCACCGCCGACCGGGCGGCCGCGGCGGCGCTCCAGCGGAGCCTGCTGCCGGCGCGGCTGCCCGCCGTCTCCGGGATGAAGTTCGCCGCGCGGTACGTGCCGGGTACCGAGCCCGGGGTCGGCGGCGACTGGTACGACCTGTTCGCGTTGCCGGGCGACCGCCTCGGCATCGTGATGGGCGACGTCGCCGGGCACGGTCTCAATGCCGCCGTGATCATGGGACGGCTGCGCAGCGCGCTTCGCGCCTACGCGCTCGAATCGGACGATCCGGCCGAGGTTCTGTCCAAATTGGACCGCAAGGTCCAGCATTTCGAGCCGGGCGCGCTGGCCACCGTCGTGTACGGGCTGGTGTCGGCTTCGCGGGACAAGTTCGCGGTCTCGCTGGCCGGGCACCTGCCGCCGGTACTCGCGACCCCCGGCGGGCCCTCGGCGTTCGTCGATGTCCCGGTCGATCCGCCGATCGGCGTCACCGGGCCGCCGCGACGCACAGCGGAGCTCGAGCTGCCGCCCGGCGGTGTGATCGCCTTCTACACCGACGGTCTCGTGGAGCGCAGGGATCACCTGATCGACGTCGGCCTGCGGCGGCTCGCCGACGTGGTCACCGCCGAACAGCCCGGCGTGGTGTGTGCGCGGGTGATGGCCGCGCTCGTCGGCACGACGCCCGCGCAGGACGACATCGCCCTCCTCGTCGCCCGGCGCGAACCGAACTGAGTCACCGGACCGGGTGATTGGCGCGGACGTTCACGGCCGCGAGCTCGACGGTCCTGGCGATCCGCCGTTCCCGCGTTTCCGGCTTCTTCGCGGTCAGGATCCACTCCAGGATCAGCCTTTTCGACGACGGCGGGAACTTCTCGAAATGGGCGCGGGCCGCCTCGTCGGCTTCGAGCCGGGCACTCAGGTCTTCGGGGACGCCGTCGCCGTCCGGCACGACCTGCCAGCGGCCCTTCTCCTTGGCCAGGTCGATCATCGCCTGTCCGCGTTCGGTCATCAGGCCCTCGGCGATCAGGCGGGCGGCCCGTTCACGGTTGACCCGGCTCCACGAACTCCGGGGATTGCGCGGGGTGAACCGCAGCCGCGAACTCGTGGCGTCGTGCTTACGGTGCAGCCCGTCGATCCAGCCGAAGCACAAGGCCTGCTCCATCGCCTCTTCGATCCGGACGCTGGGGACGCCGCTGCCCTTGTGCCGGATGACCAGCCAGACCTCCTTCTCGGTCCCTGCGTTCTCGGCCAGCCACGCGCGCCACTCGGCGGGGTCGGCGGCACTGAAGGTGGTCTCGTCCATGACCGGGTTCCTTTCGCCGTAACGTCTGTGACCATCATCGGAAGCAAAGTGCTCACCGACTGAGCACTTTTCGAAGGGAGGCGGTCTCGGATGGAGATCTGGGTGAACCCGGCGTGCTCCAAATGCCGTTCGGCGGTGTCGATGCTCGACGACGCGGGGGCCGAATACACGGTGCGGAAGTACCTCGAGGAGCCGCCGACGGCGAAGGAACTGAAGGCCGTCCTCAAGCGGCTCGGGCTCGAACCGTGGGACATCACCCGCACCGCCGAGCCGATCGCGAAGGAACTCGAACTGAAGACCTGGGGACGCACCCCCGCCGACCGCGACCGGTGGATCGACGCACTGGTCACCCATCCGAAGCTGATTCAGCGGCCGATCATCACCGCCGACGACGGCACGACCGTGGTGGGGCGGACCCCGGAAGCCGTTCGGGCGGTGCTGCCCGGCTGACCGCCTCGTGAGTGGCGATTCGGGTTAGGGCGGACCGGTATTTGCCTACCTACGCTGGACCAGGCCGAGAGGCTTGACGATGTAGGAATTGGGACGTTGAGTGTCCCGATTCCCACATCGTCACGACGTCATGCCGGCCCCGGATCTTGATCAACGGAGGATGGGGACACTCAACGTCCCCCAATCCTCCACGCCCGGCCCCTGCCGTAACACCGGCACCAGTGGGTAGGCAAATACCGGTCCGCCAGAACCCGAATCGCCACTCACGACCCACCTGATCCGCCACTCACGCCAGCTTGCGGAAGAAGTCCCGGATGTCGCCGAGCAGGAGGTCCGGCGCGTCCTGGGTCGCCCAGTGGCTGCCGCGGTCGAATTCCTGCCACGAAACGATGTTCGCGTGGTCCCGCTCGGCGAAGCGCCGCAGCGGCCGGAAGTCGTAGGCGAAACTCGCGAGGCCGGTGGGCGCGGTCGTCGGCTCGCTGGGGTGCTCGGCGTGCTTGTCCTCGTAGTAGAACCGCGCCGCCGAGGCCGCGGTGTTGGTGAGCCAGTACAGGGTGGCGTTGGTGAGCACGTGGTCGTCGCTCGTGCCCGCCAGCAGTTGCGCGCTCCAGGCCAGCTGCCCGGTCGGCGAGTCGGCCAGCGCGTGCGCGAGGTTCTGCGGGGCGCTTTCCTGAAGTTTCGCGTAGCCGGACATGTTGTCGTTGAAGTGCTGCAGGAACTGCAGGTACTCCAGTTCCTGTTCGGTCATGCCCTCGAACTCCGCCGGATCGCCGCTGGGGAACGAGAACAGCTGCGTGACGTGCACGCCGATCACGTGCTCGGTGGCGGCGCGGCCGACCTCGGGGGCGACGAACGAACCGGCGTCGTTGCCGTGCGTGCCGTAGCGCTCGTAGCCGAGACGGCGCATCAGCTCGGCCCAAGCCTGAGCCGTGCGGTACCGGTTCCAGCCCTTCTCCCGCGTCGGGCCGGAGAAGCCGAACCCGGGCAGCGACGGGATCACGACGTGGAACGCGTCGGCCGGATCGCCACCGTTCGAGCGCGGGTCGGTCAGCCGGCCGATCAGGTCGAGGTATTCGAAGACCGAGTTCGGCCAGCCGTGCGTGAGGATCAGCGGCGTCGCGTCCGGCTCCGGCGAGCGGACGTGCAAGAAGTGGATGTTCTGCCCGTCGATCTCGGTGGTGAACTGCGGGTACTCGTTGAGCTTCGCCTCCCACTTACGCCAGTCGTAGCCCTCGCGCCAGTACGCGACCAGACGCCGCACGTACTCCAGCGGCACGCCGTACTCCCAGCCCGGCGTGACCGGTCCGCGCTGAACCCCGTCGGTCACCTGGTCGGCGGGCAGTTCGTTCGCCCAGCGGACGCGGGCAAGGCGGTCGGCCAGGTCGTCCAGCTCGGCCTGCGGGACGTCGATGCGGAAGGGCTTGATCTCCGTGTTCTCGTTCATAAGACCAAGGTAGAGTGCCATTAGGAACATCCCGTTCCTAATGGAGGGGCAGCCTGAAGAAATGTTGGAAACTTCGGCAAGACTGCTGCGTCTGCTCTCCCTCCTGCAGACCCCCCGCGACTGGACCGGCACCGAACTGGCGGAACGCCTGGAGGTCAGCGCCAGGACGATCCGCAACGACGTCGAGCGACTGCGCGCGCTCGGCTATCCGGTGAACGCGACCCGTGGTTCGGTCGGCGGCTACCGGCTCGGCGCGGGTGCCGAGCTGCCGCCGTTGCTGCTGGACGACGAGGAGGCGGTCGCGGTCGCGATCGGCCTGCGCACCGCGGCGGGCGGCACCATCGCGGGCGTGGAGGAGACGTCGTTGCGCGCGCTCGCGAAACTCGAGCAGGTGCTGCCGTCGCGGTTGCGGCGCCGCGTGAACGCCTTGCAGGCGTACACGATCCCGGTGCCGAGGGACGAGCCCGGCCCGCGCGTCGCCGCCGAGACCCTCACCGTGCTGACGGCCTGCTGCCGGGATCGCGAGGTCCTGCGGTTCGGCTACCGCGCCCACGACGGTTCGGAAAGCGTCCGGAAGGTCGAGCCCTACCGTCTCGTGAACTGGGGCCGTCGCTGGTACCTGGTGGCGTGGGACCTCGACCGCGGCGACTGGCGCACTTTCCGCGTCGACAGGCTGACGCCGCGCGTCCCGACGGGTCCGCGGTTCACCGCGCGTGAGCTGCCCGAGGACGTCACGGACCGGGTGCGGCGCGGTGTCTCGTCCGCCGCGTGGCGATACCGGGCGGACGTCACCGTGCACGCGTCCGCCGAAGAGGTGACCGCGCGGATCAACCCGGCCGTCGGCACGGTCGAGGCCGTCGACGCGAACACGTGCGTGCTGCACACCGGCGCGGACAGCATCGAGACGATGGCCGTCCACTTAGGACTGCTCAATCTCCCGTTCCGGGTCACCGACCCCCCGCAATTGGTCACCTACTTGCGGGAATTGGCCGACCGGTACCGCGACGCGACCGCAAGTAGGTGACGAATTGCGGGGCTTCAGTGGGCGAAAGTGGTCAGGAAGCGGTCTCGGAACGCGTCCATTCGCCAGACCGGCGCGTTCCGGTCCGGGTTCAGGCCTGCTTGCCAGTTCCAACCGGTGATCTTGTCGAGCACGGCCTTGTCCCGCGTGACCACGGTGACGGGCACGTCGCGATCCGCGCCCGCGCCGGCGACGATCGGATTCGGCTGGTGGTCGCCGAGGAAGACGAGCACGAGGTCGTCGTCGCCGTACGTCTCCACATACGAGATGAGCGAGTTCAGCGAATAAACGATCGAGTCGCCGTACGCCTCGCGCACCTTGGCCGGGTCGGTGAACACCTCTTCGGGCGTTTTCCCTTGGGAGGGCATGGGATTGTAGATCGACCCGTCGCCGACGGCGGTCCAGTCGACCATCCGGGGGAGCGGCGTCCACGGCCAGTGACTGGTGACCAGATCGATCTCCGCCATCAGCGGCGGCCGGTCCGGCCTCGCGCGTTCGGCGCGCTGGAAAGCCGAAAGCGTGAACTGGTCCGGCATCGTGGCGTAGGAGAACGGCGGGCCGCGATAGCCGATTCCGCGGGAGTCGTAGTAGCGGTCGTAGCCGTAGACCTTGCCGTCCGGCCAGTCCTCGGTATGCGCCGGGACGACGCCGATGGTCTCCCAGCCCGCGCGTTTGAACGCGCCGCCGAGGGTGAACCGGTCGGTCTTCACGAAGTCGTCGTAGCGATGCTGACTGTCGACCCAGACGCCGGATTGGAACGTCGAGTGCGCCAGCCAGCTTCCCGCGCTCGTCGTCGGCGACGTCAGGAACGCGCTGCGCGAGCCGTATCCGGCGTTCTTCAGCCGCGCGGTCCCCGCGTCGAGAGCCGCGTCGACCTTGGGTGCGATGTCGGAGTCCTGGACGGCCACCCGCCCGTAGCTCTCGACGAAGGTGAACAGGACGTCCTTACCGCGCAACGCGTTCAGCAGCCCGGAAGGCGGCGCGTCCCGGAAGGCGTCGACGGCGACTTCCTCGGCGAAGGCATCCCGGTCGCGGATACCGGCCCGCACCTGGCGGAGGTCTTCGTAGGCGAAGGCGACCGCGCTGCGCGACGCGAGCGGCTGCGCCGGAGCGAGTTGCGCGCCCGAGACCGCGCACACCATCCAAATCACGCTGAGCGCGGCCGTCACCCTGGTCGACGTGGTGCGCCGCCCGGCCACCACCCGGCTCAGCCGCAGGACGGCGAGCGCCATCAGCACGATCACGACCACGGCCAGCAGCGTCAGCCCGGCGAACGACGCGATCGCGCCCGCCTGGCCGATCGACGTGCCGAGCAGATCGACGCCGTTGCCGAGCACACCCCAGTCGAACACCGGGTCGAACCGCCGGTTCAGCGCGAGCCCGAAGCCGATGTCGATGGCCTTGACCACCGTCAACACCCCGAGGACCGCGCCGGCGGACACCGCGACGATCCGCCTCGCGCCGTCGCGCAGCATGAGCACGACCGCCACCCCGAGCAGCGCCTCCACCGGCAGCCGCACGAACGCCGCCGGCGTCAGCCCATCGAGGTCCTTCGGCGCGAGCAGGGCGAACAGCACGAGCACCGTCGACGCGGTCGTCGCCGCGCTGGACGCGATTTCGCGGGCTGTCGTCCGGTCGCCGGGCAGGCCGACCAGGGCGGGACGCGGGAAAACCGACAAGGCGGGTTCCTTCCGGGGTGGACTGCCTTCATCGGGTTACACGGATGGCGGACCCCGGCGGTTCAGCCCGAGCGCCAGGTGCGCAGCGCCCACCACCAGCCGACGGTGTGCCGCACATGCGTGCCGCCGTCGTCTTCCGGCGGGTCGAGCGACGTTCCGGTGATCTCGCCGAGCCGGGAAAGCCGGTACCTGACGGTGTTCGCGTGGACGTGCAGCGCGGCGGCCGTCTGGTCGAGCCTTCGCCCGTGGTCGAGGTAGGCCAGCGCCGTGGAGACGAGTTGCTCGTGGAAGGGATCGCCTGGCGTCAGGGCGTTCAACAGGGTGCCTTCGAGCAGCGCGGCGAGCCCCGGCTGGGCGGCGAGCGCGGTCTCCACGGCCAGGTCGGCCACCGCGTGCAGACCGCGGGAGCGCGCGGCCGTCGGCAGCGCCATCACGCACAGCGCGTGCATCGCGCGGACCTCGGCGAGCGGGACGGCGGGGGAGACCACCATGAGGACGTCGTCCCCGAGCGCCGCCGCGGTGGGCAGCCGCGGCGCCAGCCCGGTCAGCCGTCCCTCGACCAGGCCGAAGACGCCACCCGTCGCGCCGAGCCGTCGCTCGACGACCATGGCCTGGTACGGATCTCCGACGTCGGAGAGCAGGCAGTGGAAGCGGCCGCCCGGGTTCAGCCCGGTGTTCGCGACCTCTTCGGCCGAAGGCGGCGTCGTGTCCCCGCTCAGCAGCCGCCGCAGCAGCCGGGCCCGGTTGTCGTGGACCGTCCGGGAGAGTTCGAGTTCGGCTTCGTGGTAACCGGCGATCACCTGGCGTTCGAGCGCGCGGGTGTTCCGGTCGAAGTCCACCAGCGCCGCCAGCATGACGTCGTCCGGAACGCCTGCCGCCTTGCCGCGTTCGACGGCGATCTCGACCGCGCGGCTGCGGCCCGCCTGCACCCCGCGAAGCAGTGCGGCGAGCGGCACACCCTGCGCGGCCCGGTCCGCACCGAGGACGGCGGCCGCGGCGTAGTCCTGCTCCCCGGCCCCACCCGGCCGGTCGAAGGAGGCGAGACCGGCGGCGAGCACGATCGCGACGTGCCGCCGGTTCTCGTCCACCGGCAACCGCGCCACTTCCGGCGATTCCGTGCGGGCGGCGCGGACCACTTCGTCGACGACGTCGGCGTCGGCCGCCATCGCGGTCAGCACGCCGTGGAGCGACCGGTGCGCCATCGCCACCGCCTTCCCGCGCGGGATTGTGCCCGGTGCACAACGAAGCCGGCGGTCCTTGGCGACCGGCCCCTACCGAGGGTGTCCGGCCGGTTGGTTTCCTGTGAGCTACCGAAAGGTAACAGGCCCTCGCCGAAAGGTGCGCCCGATGCGGAAACGCCGGTTGCTGAACACCGTCCTCGTGACCTGCCTCGCCGTCGCGGCGCTGGGCTCGGTGCCCGTCGCCGGCGCGAGCGCGGCCCTGCGGCAGGTCCTGTTCGTGGGCAACAACTGGGAGGGGACCGCGGACGTCATCCGGCCTTCCGGTGACTACGCCAAGATCGCGCGCGTCAACATGGTGCCGGACAAGGAGGAGCGGCTCACCGAGATCTACCTGAACCCGATCAAGCTCGCGTTCTTCCTCGGTATCCGCAACGGCGTCGGCGAGGGGCACGACCAGCTCGTCGACGACCTCTACACGACCCCCGACGGCCGCTCGGTCGTCGCTTCCCGCCCGAGCTTCGCCGACGTCGTGTCGATCGACCTCGCCACCGGCCGCGTCAACTGGCGGTTCCCGGTGTCCGGGTTCCGGTCCGACCACATGGCGGTGTCGCCGGACGGCCGCAGCATCGCGGTGTCGGCCTCGACGTCGAACACCGTCCACGTGCTGGACATCGAGACCGGCAAGCAGCTCGGCTCGTTCAAGACCGGCGACAAACCGCACGAGAACACCTACACCGACGGCGGGCGGTACCTCTGGAACAGCTCGATCGGCGAGGTGAACACCGCGCTCGACGCGCCGTGGCAGGACTTCACCAAGGGTGACCGGAAGCTCACCGTGGTCGACGCGAAGACCTTCCAGCAGGTCAAGGTGATCGACATGCGCCAGCGTCTGGACGCCTTCGGGCGCAGCGATCTGTCCGACGCCGTCCGGCCGGTGGCGTTCACCCCCGACGAGTCGAAGCTGTACTTCCAGGTCTCCTTCTTCAACGGCCTGCTCGAATACGACGTCGCCACCGACCGGATCACGCGGTCCAAGACGCTGCCGAAGAACCCGAACACCAGCGAGGACCGCACGACCTGGGTCAACGACTCGCGTCACCACGGGCTGTCGATGAGCCCGGCGGGAGACAAGCTGTGCGTCGCCGGGACGATGGACGACTACGCGACCATTGTGGACCGTGCGAGCCTGCGGGAGGCACAGCTCGTGACGGCCGCGAAGCCGTACTGGGCGACGGTGAGCGGTGACGGAAAGCACTGCGTCATCTCGGAAAGCGGATCGGACCAGGTGACCGCGATCGACTTCGCCACCGGCGCGAAGGTCAAGTCCGTCCCGGTCGGCGACCACCCGCAGCGCATCCGGATCGGGCACGTTCCGGAGGGCTGGACGGGGCCCGCGGGCCGGTAGTCTTCGCCGCTCAGCGCACGATCTTGGATCCACTGTGGCACCGTTTCAGGAATGAGCCTGCGCCTGGGTCCGCTGCTGCGCCACGTCGACGAGACGTCGGCGACGGTGTGGGTCGAGACCGGCACCGCGAGTGAGGTCGAAGTCCTCGGCACGACCGCGAGGACGTTCGAGATCCGGGGTCACCACTACGCCCTGCTCGTGCTGACCGGGCTCGAACCGGGCACCAGCACCGAGTACGAGGTGCGTGTGGACGGCGAAAAGGCCTGGCCTCTGCCGGATTCCGGGTTCCCGCCCAGCCGCATCCGGACCCTGCCCGAGAACGAGTCCCGGGTCCGGCTCGTGTTCGGCTCCTGCCGCAAACCGCACGACGGTGACACCTTCGGCCCGGACGCACTGGTCGCGTACGCCCGCCGGATGGCCGACGGCGAGGAAACCGAGTGGCCGCAGGCGTTGCTGATGCTGGGCGATCAGGTCTACGCCGACGAAACCACCGACGAGACGCAGGAATGGCTCTCCCGGCGTCGTGACATCTCGAAGCCGCCCGGGACCGAGGTGACGGACTTCGAGGAGTACACGCACCTCTACCTCGAAGCCTGGGGCGAGCCGGCGATCCGCTGGCTGCTCTCCACCGTGCCCACGTCGATGATCTTCGACGACCACGACGTCCGCGACGACTGGAACACCTCGCATACATGGCGGCAGCAGATGCGCGCGCGGCCGTGGTGGCGGGAGCGCCTGCGCGGGGCGATCATGTCGTACTGGGTCTACCAGCATCTCGGGAACCTCGGCCCGGCCGAACTCGCCGAGGACCCGACGTTCCGGAAGGCCGTCACCTCCGGCGGTGACAATGCCGGCCTGCTCGTCGCGTTCGCCGACGAGGCCGACGACGACCGCGACGGCACCAAGGGCGCGCGATGGAGTTACCGCCGCGACTTCGGCAAGGTGCGGCTGCTGGTCATCGACAGCCGGGCGGGCCGGATCCTGGCGGGCGGCGCCCGGTGCATGGTGGACGACGACGAGTTCGACTGGATCGAAAACAACGCCGCCGACGCCTGCGACCACCTGCTCATCGGGTCGTCGCTGCCGTGGCTGTTGCCGCCGGTCGTGTCCCATCTCCAGTCGCTCAACGAACGGGCCTGCGCGCGAGGCGGCCTCCGGGGCAGGTTCGCGGAGAAGATCCGCCAGGCCGCGGACCTCGAACACTGGGCGTCGTTCCGCGCGTCGTTCGACAGGCTCGCCGCCATGATCGCGCGTGAGGGGCGCCGGGAGGATCCGCCCGCCACCATCGCGGTGCTCTCCGGCGACGTCCATCACGCCTACATCGCCGAGGCGCGCTACCCCGAGCCGGTGACGTCGGCGGTGTACCAGCTGACCTGTTCGCCGGTGCACAACGCGATGCCGAGGCCGCTCCGGCTCGCGTTCGGGGCCACTTGGTCGGCCTCGCTGGCCACGCTCGCGCGCCGGTGGGCGGCGCGGGGCGGTGTCGGCCCCCTGCCGCTCGACTGGAGGAAGACGTCGGGACCGCATTTCGGCAACGTGGTCGCCACGGTCGAGACCGCCGGCCGGTCCGCCGTCACGACGATCGAACAGGCCACCGGTGACGGGCTGATCGAGGTGGCCAGGCAGAGGCTGGCTTGACCCGCCCACGCGCTCGGTAATATTGCCGCGTGACAACCTCTGCCGAAACACTCGAGTTCCAGTCGGAGGCACGTCAGCTGCTTCAGCTGATGATCCACTCGATCTACTCGAACAAGGACACGTTCCTGCGGGAACTGGTGTCCAACGCCTCCGACGCACTGGACAAACTCCGCCTCGAAGCGTTCCGCGACAAGGACCTCCAGGCGGAAACCGACGATCTCCACATCGAGATCGCGACCGACCTCGAAAACCGCACGCTGACCGTGCGGGACAACGGAATCGGGATGAGCCGGGACGACGTCGTGGCGCTGATCGGCACGATCGCGAAATCCGGCACCGCCGAATTCCTGAAGAAACTGAAGGAGACCAAGGATTCCGCGGCCTCGCAGGACCTGATCGGCCAATTCGGCATCGGGTTCTACGCCAGCTTCATGGTGGCCGACAAGGTCACGCTGCTGACGCGCCGCGCGGGATCGGACGAAGGCGTCCGATGGGAGTCCGAGGGCGAAGGCACGTACACCATCGAGACGGTCCCAGACCTGCCGCAGGGCACGTCGGTCGTCCTGCACCTCAAGCCCGAGGACGCCGAAGACCAGCTCTTCGACTACACCTCGGCCACGAAGATCAAGCAGATCGTCAAGAAGTACTCGGACTTCATCACCTGGCCGATCCGGATGACCGAGGGCGAAGAGGTCGTCACGGTCAACTCGATGAAGGCGCTGTGGGCCCGCTCGTCCAGCGACGTCACCGAAGACGAATACAACGAGTTCTACAAGCACGTCGCGCACGACTGGAACGACCCGCTGGAGACGATCCGGCTCCAGGCCGAGGGCACCTTCGAGTACCAGGCGCTGCTGTTCCTGCCGGGGCACGCGCCGCTCGACCTGTTCATGCGGGAACGCAAACGCGGCGTCCAGCTGTACGTGAAGCGCGTCTTCATCATGGACGACTGCGAAGCGCTGATGCCGGAGTACCTGCGCTTCGTGAAGGGCGTCGTCGACGCGCAGGACCTCTCGCTCAACGTCTCGCGCGAGATCCTGCAGCAGGACCGGCAGATCCAGCTGATCCGCCGTCGCCTGGTCAAGAAGGTGCTCTCGACGGTCAAGACCCTGATGGCCGACGAGAACCCCTACAAGTACGAGACGTTCTGGAAGGAGTTCGGCCGCGCCGTCAAGGAAGGCCTGCTGGACGACCACGAGAACCGCACCGCGATCCTCGACATCTGCTCCTTCGCGTCGACGAACGATCCGGAGAAGCCGACGTCGCTGCGTGACTACGTCGAGCGGATGAAGGACGGCCAGGAGCACATCTACTACCTGACCGGCGAGTCGCGGCAGAGCATCGAGAACTCCCCGCACCTGGAAGCCTTCCAGGCCAAGGGATACGAGGTGCTCGTGCTCACCGACCCGATCGACGAGATGTGGGTCGACGCGGTCCCGGGCTTCGAGGAGAAGCAGTTCCAGTCGGTCGCGAAGGGCGAGGTCGAACTCGACTCCGACACCACCGACGAGCAGAAGGAGGAGTTCTCCGGACTCCTGACCTGGCTCACGAAGACCCTCTCCGAGCAGGTCAAGGAGGTCCGGCTCTCGTCGCGGCTGACGACGTCGCCCGCCTGCATCGTCGGCGACACGAACGACGTCACCCCGACGCTGGAGAAGATGTACCGCGCGATGGGCCAGGAAATGCCGCAGATCAAGCGGATCCTGGAACTCAACCCGGGCCACCCGCTGGTCACCGGGCTGCGGTCCTCGTTCGCCGAGAAGGGCGAATCCGAAGGCCTCGCGGAGACCGCGGAGCTGCTGTACGGCATGGCTCTGCTGGCCGAAGGCGGCGAACTGGGCGACCCCGCCCGCTTCACGAAGCTGCTGGCCACCCACCTCCAGAAGACCCTGTAGTTCCGTGAAGGACTCCTTGAAGGACCCAGAGTCCCTCAAGGAGTCCTTCACGGACTTCTACGGCCGGGTCCGCCAGAGCACCAGCACGAAGTACGGCGTCCCGACCATCGCGATGACCAGGCCCGCCGGGATCTGGGCGGGTGCGATGACCGTCCGTCCGACGGTGTCCGCGACGCTCACCAGCAGCGCGCCGAGCGCCGCGGCCACCGGGAGCACCCGGCCGTGCCGTCCGCCGACGAGCGAACGCGCCAGATGCGGCGCGACCAGCCCGACGAACGCGACCACACCGATCGCGGACACGGCGGTGGCCGCCAGGATCCCGGAGGCGGCCAGCACGATCAGCCGCGATCGTTCGATGCGCATCCCGAGCACGCGCGGGGTGTCCTCGTCGAGGGCGTGCAGGTCCAGCTCGCGGTGCTTGATCCACAACAACGGCGTCAGCGCGAGGAGCGCCAGCGCCACGGGCGCGACCTGTTCCAGCGTGCGGCCGTAGGTCGACCCCGAAAGCCAGGTCAGCGCCTTGGCCGAGTTCCACGGGTCGGAGACCACGATCAGCAGCGTGATCAGCGCCATCCCGGCCGACCAGACCGCGATGCCGATGATCACCAGCCGGTCCGAATCGAGCCCCGACCGCCAAGCCAGCCCGTAGACCAGCACGAACACGACGGCCGCGCCGACACCGGCGGCTCCGGCGATCGACCAGGCACCGACCGTGGGGACGATGGTGATCAGTGTGATCGCGCCGAGTCCGGCGCCCGCGGTGATGCCGAGCAGACCGGGTTCGGCGAGCGGGTTGCGGCTGACCGACTGGATCCCGCAGCCCGAAACCGCCAGCGCGGCACCGGCGAGCAGCGCGGCCAGCACCCGCGGAAGTCGTTGGTCCAGCACGAAGGTCAGCGCGGTGCCGGTGTTGCCGGTGACCCAGTTCGCGAGGTCGCCGAGCAGCACCATGCGGTCGCCCAGCATCAGGCCCACCAGCGGGATGACGGCGAGCAGCACCACCAGGACGACGGAAATGGCCACGAGCCGCCGGGTCGATCCGGCGACCCCGACGCGTCCTGCCGGAGCCGGACGACGTGAGCCGCTGCCCCGCCCGCGCCGCGCCAGCCACACCATCACGACGGCGCCGACGATCGTGGTCACCACACCGGTCGGCACCCGCACGGCGGCGGCCGAACCCATGATCGCCCGCAGGACGACGTCGGCGCCGAGCACCGTCACCACGCCGACCAGCCCGGACACCGGCAGCAGCGCGCGGTGTTTGGCGATCGGCAACAGCAGCCGCGTGATCACCGGCGCGCTCAGCCCGACGAACCCGACCGGTCCGGCGACGGTCACCGCCGCCGCGGTCAGCGCGACGGTCAGCACGACCGCGCCCACCCTGGTCCGGCGGACCCGCAGGCCGAGCACGGTCGCGTTGTCGTCGCCGAGGGCGAGGACGTCGAGTTTGCGGCCCATCGCGATGAGCGCCACCACGGCGATCACCACGATCGGCGTCATCTGGGCGGTCGCCCGCAGATCGGAAACGGTGAGCGAACCGCTGCCCCAGGCGAACAGCCCGGACGTCTCCTGCTCGAACATGAGCAGCATCAGGATGGTCACCGACTGGAGCGCCAGCAGCACCGCCGAGCCGACGAGCACCAGCCGCGGACTCGCCGAACCGCCGCCCGCCAGGCCCAGCACGATGACGGCCGCGGCGAGCCCGCCCGCGAACGCCGCCCCGCCGACCGGGATGAGTGGCAGCGAAAGCCCGAACGCGGAAATGGCCACCACGGCGAAATGCGCGCCCGCGTTGACCGCGAGCGTGTCGGGCGAGGCGAGCGGATTCCGTGCCACGGACTGCATTCCCGCGCCCGCGACACCGAGCGCGACCCCGAGCAGCAACGCGGCGAGCAGCCGGGGGACGCGCGAACCCTCCAGTACCGCGAGGGTCTGCGCGTCGCCATGGCCGAAGATCGCCTTCACCACGTCCAGCGGCCCGGACGCCGAGGTGCCCTGGGTCAGGTGGATGCCGGCGAGGACGACGATGAGCGCCACCAGTCCCGCCGACACCGCGATGGTGCGGGCACGCATCAGGCCGTGACTGCCTTCACGATCTGGTCGGCGGTCATGATGATCGACTTCGGCCCGCCGAAGGTCCACGTCCCGGCCTCCAGCTTGTGGATCTTCTTCGACACCACGAACGGCAGTCGCTGGTAGACGGCGTTCTGCGCGAGCCCGGTGGTGAAGACGTCCTCTTCGGCCGCGCTGTAGAACAGCACGGTCTTCGGGTCGGTGAGCGCGGTCAGCCCTTCGACGTCGGTCTGGCCGAGACCCCACTGCGGGTCGACCTTGCCGGTCCAGGCGTTCTTCAGGCCGACGGCCTCGGCGGTGTCGGAGACCAGCGAGCCCTTGCCGAACGGGCGGATGCTGACGGTGCTGCCTTCGAGGTAGCCGTCGGCCATCAGGAACGGGGTGCCCGCGGCGCCCTTGGCCTCGACGGCCTTCTTGCCCTCGGCGAGTTTGGCGTCCATTTCGGACAGTTGCTTGTCCGCTTCGGACTCCTTGCCGACCGTCTTCGCGATCAGCTTGAAGTCCTCGCGCAGGCGGTCGAAGTTGCGGCTCGCGTCGCTGGCCTTGGTGACCACGACCGGCACGTACTTCTCGATCTGCGGCACCAGCGTCGAGTCGCGCTCCTCGGCCATGATGACGACGTCGGGGTTCAGCCCGACGATCGCGTCGACGCTGGGCTCGTTGCGCTTGCCGACGTCCTTGACCTCGGCGGTCAGCGGGGCGGCCTTGTCCCACACGTTGTAGCCCGCGACGTCCGCGGCGCCGACCGGCATGACCCCGAGCGACGCGACCATCTCGGCCTCGCCCCACTCGAGCGCGACGACCCGCTTGGCCGGGGCCTTGAGGTTGACGGCCTTTCCGCGCGCGTCGGTCACCGTGACCGGTCCGCTCGCGGCGGCGGTGTCGCTCGGCGCGGCCGCGGTGTTCTCGGTGGTGCCGCAGGCGGACAGCAGCAGGGCCGTCGCCGTGACGAGGACGGCAGGGGTTCGCAAACGCATGGTTCTTCCTGGATTTTCTCAGGCGGGCCTGGGCGAATGCCGCCCGAGTGGCCTGCAGTGGATCGCGCCCGTCACCGGGTCGTTCGCGACGTGGACGGTGACGCCGTAGGCCCGGGAAAGGTGCTCGGAGGTGAGCACCTGCCCGATGTCACCCGTGGCCACGATGGTTCCCTCGCTCAGCAGCACGACCTCGTCGGCGATGATCGCCGCGTGGTCGAGATCGTGCAGCACCACGCCGACCGCGACGCCTTCGTTGGCGAGATCGCGGACGACGTCGAGGATCTCGACCTGATAGCGCAGGTCGAGATGGTTGGTGGGCTCGTCGAGCAGCAGCACGGAGGTCTGCTGGGCGAGACAGGACGCGAGCCAGACCCGCTGCAGTTCGCCGCCGGAGAGTTCGTCGACGCCGCGTTCGGCCATCGGCGTCACACCGGTCAGCTCCATCGCGCGGCGGATCGCGGCGGCGCCGTCGACGTCGACCCCGCGCCAGCCCGACCGGTACGGATACCGGCCGTAGGAGACGACGTCGCGCACCGAGACCCCGCTCGGCGTGGGCCGGTGCTGGGTCAGCAACGTGACCTTGCGGGCGAACTCCTTGCCGGACAACGCGTGCCCGCCCCAGACGGTGCGTTCCCCGAGCCGGACGCTGCCCTCGCGCGGCTTGTGCAACCGCGCCAGCGAACGCAGGAGCGTCGACTTGCCGGACCCGTTCGGCCCGACCAGCGCGGTCACGGTGCCGGCCCGCAGCGACAGCGACACGCCGTCCACCACGGCCCGCTCTTGGTGCGCGAGCACCAGGTCATGGCCGGTGAGCAGCGCGTCTTCCGTAGACATGAAGGGCAGCCTAACCTAAGGCGAGGTCGGTACCCATGTCACGAGCGACACAGAGCGCGGGGTGATTGTCCGGTTACGCCGCGGCCTAGTGGCCGACACGCGTGACTGGATGGCCGACTCGCCCGTAGCCGGACTCCGCCGCGTGTCGGCCGTCCAATCACGTGAGTCGGCCGTCTGATCACGCGTGTCGGCCGTCTGATCACACCGTTCGCGCCAGTTCCCGCCTGCGCTTGGCCAGCCGCTTCCCGACGATCCCGTGCCGCGGTCCGAACAGGTACACCAGGGTGAACCCGGCGCCCTGCACCAGCACGATCATCCCGCCGGACGCGGTGTCGAGGTGGTAGCTCAGGTACAGCCCGGTCACCGCGGCGAGCACCGAGAACGACGGCGCGATCACGAGCATCCGGCCGAATCGGTCGGTCAGCAGGTACGCCGTCGCGCCGGGGATGATCAGCATCGCCACCACGAGGATCACGCCGACCACCTGCAGCGCCACGACCGCGGTCAGCGCGAGCAGCCCGAGCAGCGCGGCGCCGAGCACCCGCGGGTTGAGCCCGATGGCGTGCGCGTGCGTGGGATCGAAGGCGTACAAGGTGAAATCGCGGCGTTTGAGCACCAGCAGGGTGAGCGTGATGGCGCCGAGGACGCCGATCTGGATGAGGTCCGAGGTGTCGACGCCGAGCAGGTTGCCGAAGATGATGTGGTTCAGGTCGGTCTGGCTCGGCGTCACCGAGATCAGCACGAGCCCGAGCGCGAACAACGTGGTGAACACGATGCCGATCGCGGCGTCCTCCTTGACCCGGCTGGTGTCCCGGACGACGCCGATCAGTGCCACGGCGAGGAAACCGAAGACGACGGCGCCCAGCGCGAAGGGCGCGCCGAGGACGTACGCGAGGACGACGCCGGGCAGCACGGCGTGCGAGACCGCGTCGCCCATCAGCGACCAGCCGATCAGCACCAGCCAGCAGGACAGCACCGCGCAGACGGCGGACGCGATGACCGTGGACGCCAGCGCCCGCATCATGAAGTCGTAGCTCAGCGGTTCGAGGAACAGGTCGTAGAGGCTCACGCGAGCTCCTCTTCCCGTTGCAGGACATCGAGTCCGAAGGCCAGCGCGAGGTTTTCGGGCCGGAGTACTTCGCCGGGGGAGCCGTGCGCGAGCACCTTGCGCATCAGCAGGATCGCCTCGTCGGCGAGGCCGGGCAGCGCGTGCAGGTCGTGCGTGGAGATCAGGACGGCGGCGCCGTCGGCCGCGAGTTCCTTGAGCAGCCGCGTGATCGTGGCTTCGGACCGCTTGTCCACGCCGGCGAACGGCTCGTCCAGCAGCAGGACGCGGGCGCCTTGGGCGATGCCGCGCGCGACGAACGCGCGTTTGCGCTGCCCGCCGGACAACTGGCCGATCTGCCGTCCGGCGAGTTCGGTCAGTTCGACCCGCTCCAGCGCGTGGTCGACGGCTTCGTGGTCCGCGCGGCGCGGCCGCCGGGTGAAGCCGAGCCGCCCGTAGCGGCCGGTCATCACGACATCCCGCACGGACAGCGGAAACGACCAGTCGACGTCCTCGCTCTGCGGCACGTACCCGATCACGCCGGTCTTGCGCGCGCGGGCGGGGGTGCCGCCGTCGATCGACACCGTGCCGGTGTCCGGCCGGACCATGCCCATGACGGTCTTGAACAGCGTCGACTTGCCGGAGCCGTTCATCCCGACCAGCCCGCAGACGTGACCGTGTTCGAGCGTGACGTCGACGCCGTCGAGCGCGAGGACGTCGCCGTAGTGGACCGTGACGCCTTCGACGCGGATCGCGGCCGTCACGGCTTCGCCCCGGTGAGCGCGGCGACGATCGTCTTCGAGTCGTGACGGATGAGGTCGAGGTAGGTCGGCACCGGGCCTTCGGGGCCGGACAGGGAATCGACGTACAGGACGCCGCCGAACGCGGCACCGGTCGCGGAGACGACCTGCTGCATCGGGGCGTCGGAGACGGTCGACTCGCAGAACACCGCGGGGACCTTGTTCTGCTTGACGAATTCGATGGCGCGGGTGATCTGCTGCGGCGTCGCCTGCTGTTCGGCGTTGACCGCCCAGATGTACCGCTCGGTGAGGCCGGTGTCGCGCGCGAGGTAGGAGAAGGCGCCTTCGCAGGTGACCAGCGCTCGCTCGTTCTGCGGCAGGCCGCTCAGCGCAGTCGTCATCTCGTCCCGCACCTCCTTCAGTTTCGCCTTGTAGGCGTCGCCGTTGGCCTTGAACACGGCGGCGTCGCCTGCGGAGAGCTCGCTGAACGCCTTCACCATGTTGTCCACGTAGATACCCACATTCGCCGGAGACATCCACGCGTGCGGGTTCGGCTTTCCCTGATAGGCGTCTTCGCCGATGGCGATGGGCTGGACACCCTCGCTGACCACCTTGTGCGGCGCGTCGCTCTCCTTGACGAACCGGGCGAACCACGCCTCCAGGTTCAGCCCGTTGTCGAGGATCAGGTCGGCCTTCGCGGCCTTCTTGATGTCGTCCGGGGTGGGCTCGTAGCCGTGGATCTCGGCGCCGGGTTTGGTGATCGACTCGACCCTGAGCCTGTCGCCCGCGACGTTCGAGGCGATGTCCGCCAGGACCGTGAACGTGGTCAGCACGACGGGCCGCTTGTCGTCCGTGCCGCCGGCGGGACCGCCGCAAGCGGACAGGACGAGCGCCGACGCCGCCAGCGCGCACACGGTCTTGCGCAGATTCGCCATCCCGTGAGTTTAGAGTTCGGCGCGCCGAACTTCCAACTCTCGTGTGCCTTAAATCTCCGTCACCGTCCGGTCCCGCTCCCGCACGGTCTCCAGCAGGAGCTGCGAGACGTCGCGCACGGTGACGTTCTGGCCACGCTGTTCGCTCTGCCGCTGCACGAGACCGTCGTTCAGCATCACGCGACAGAACGGACAGCCGGTGACGATGGTTTCGGCGTCCGTGCCGAGTGCCTCGTCGACGCGTTCGAGGTTGATGCGTTTGCCGATCTGCTCCTCCATCCACATCCGCGCGCCGCCGGCACCGCAGCAGAGCGAGCGGTCGGCGTGCCGGGGCATCTCGCTGAGCGTGGCGCCGGTCGCGCCGACGAGTTCGCGCGGTGGCTCGTAGACCTTGTTGTGGCGGCCGAGGTAACACGGGTCGTGGTAGGTCACCGGCCCGGCGTCGACCGGTTTGACCGGGGTGAGCTTGCCCGCGCGGACGAGCCGGTTCAGCAGTTGCGTGTGGTGCAGGACCTCGTAGTGCCCGTCCAGTTGCGGGTACTCGCGGCCGAGCGTGTTGAGACAGTGCGGGCAGGTGGTGACGATCTTGCGCGTACCCGGTTCGCGGCCCTCGAACACCGCGTTCAGCGTCTCGACCGTCTGCTGCGCGAGCATCTGGAAGAGGAACTCGTTGCCGGAGCGGCGCGCCGGGTCGCCGGTGCAGGACTCGTCGGTGCCGAGGATCGTGTACTTCACCCCGGCGAGATGCAGGAGCTCCGCGGTGGCGCGGACGGTCTTGCGGGCGTTGTCGTCGAAGGCGCCCGCGCAACCGACCCAGTAGACGTACTCGACGTCTTCGGCGAGTTCGCCGTCGAAGATCGGCACGTCGAAGCCGAGGTCCTTCGTCCACGCGAGGCGGTCGGAGTTGTTCTGGCCCCAAGGGTTTCCCTTGGTTTCGAGGTTCTTGAACAGCACTCCGAGTTCGCTCGGGAAGGCCGACTCGATCATCACCTGATAGCGGCGCATGTCCACGACGTGGTCCACGTGCTCGATGTCGACCGGGCACTGTTCGACGCAGGCGCCGCACGTGGTGCAGGACCAGAGGACGTCCGGATCGATGACGCCGAAGTCCTCCTTGGTGCCGACCAGCGGTCGTTCTTCAGGCGCTTCCTTGCCGTCCAGTATGTACGGCGCCTTCTCGAAGAGGTGGTCACGCAGATCCATGATCATCAGCTTGGGGGACAAGGGTTTCCCGGTGTTCCACGCCGGGCACTGCGACTGGCAGCGGCCGCATTCGGTGCAGGTGGCGAAGTCGAGCATGCCCTTCCAGGTGAAGTCCTCGATCTTGCCGCGGCCGAACGTGTCGTCCTCGCCCGGATCCTCGAAGTCGATCGGCTTGCCGGCGGACTCCATCGGCAGCAGCGGGCCGAGCGCGTCCGGGAGGCGTTTGGCGGTCACGTTGACCGGCGCGAGGAAGATGTGCAGGTGCTTGGAGTAGAGCACGATCGACAGGAACGCGAGCATCACGCCGATGTGCAGCAGCAGCCCGACGGTCTCCAGCGGTTCGGTGACCGCGGGGCCGAGCGGCTCCAGGAGTTCGCCGACGCCGAGGGAAACCCACGCGCCCGACTCGTACGGGAAGACGCCGACCGCCGCCGACGCGCCCCGGAAGAGGAACATCGTCCAGATCACGTTGAAGATCATGAACAGGATCAGCCAGGCGCCGCCGGTGTGCGAGCCGAAGAAGCGCGACGCGCGATCTTTCCGTTCGGGTGCCTGGCGGATCCGGATGACCGCGAACACCGCGAGCGAGACGAGCACCGCGACCGCGATGAAATCCTGGAGGAACCCCAGCGCCGCCCAGTGCCCGATGAGCGGGATGTGGAAGTCGTGGTCGAACAGGGCGCCGTACGCCTCGACATAGACCGAGCCGAGGATCACGAAGCCCCAGAACGTGAACAGATGCGCGACCCCGGGGACGGACCACTTCAGCAGTTTGCGCTGCCCGAAGACCTCGGCCAGATGGGTTTTCGCGCGGACGGACATGACGTCCGAGCGTTTTTCGTCCGGCTGGCCGGACCGGATCAATTTGGCGAGCCAGAGCGCGCGGCGGGCGGCGAAGGCGAGACCGGCGATCGTGATGAGCAGACCGAGGATGAGACGAACGAGCACGAGTCCTCCGGGGGAGAATCGGCTCAGTGAGAGCCGGTGTAGTACCGGCACGCCTTGCAGGCGTACCGCATTTTGGCCACTCGCCACCGTTTTCGGTAGGCCTCGAGATGGCCCGGTCGTGGCGGATGCACGCCGAGCCGGTGGTGACGGCGGATCCGCCGCCCCGTTTCGAAGAGTTCGGTCGCCAGGCCGAGATAGGCGCGCCTGAGCGCGATACCCGGCTCCGCGGCGAGATTGTCCCGGCAGAACCGGTGCAGCAGAGCCAGATCCGGGAGGCCGGGGGTGGTCGCGCCGGGAAGGTGTTCGATCACGCCGAGGCCGGGATGCCCGGCGGGAACGGAGAATCTCGCGGGAAGTCCACAATGGACGCAGGTGAGCGTGCAACTCAGACATCGGGTGACGTGGCGGATTCGCCGTTCGCGCCGATCCTCGTCGATCGTTTCGCGAACGTGCCACCCCATGGAGCCTCCCAAGACCGTGGTGTGTCCTGTGTCACTCTCAATACTGGAGAGTAGGGCGCGCTCCGGCGGTGCGACAGGTCCAACCGGATGGCTTTGGGGCGGCCGGTCGGCGTAACCCCACCTCGCGATCAGTCACCTACTTGCGGGAGGGGGCGGGCGCAAGTAGGTGACTGATTGCGGGGAGCACTGTGACCCACTCGTAGCCGAAAACGGCCCGCCCGGCGTCACGCGCTGGTTATAGTCCTGACCCGGGGTAATGGGGAGGGAACGACGGCGATGGGCGGGTTCGTCACCGCGGCTCTGGGGTTTCCGGCCGTGCTCTTCAGTTTCTTGCTGATCGTGGTGATCGGCTATTGGCTGCTGGCCCTGCTCGGTGCCTTCGATCTCGATGAGTTCGACGGCGGCGACGGGCTCTTGGCGGGCTTCGGCGGGGTCCCACTGTCCATTTCGCTCTCTCTACTGATCGCATTCACCTGGTTCGCCAGCCTGGCAGGGACGGTTCTACTCGATGACCTTGAGCTTTCGACACCATCGAGGATCGGGTTCGGGGCCGGCGTGGTCGCCGTCGCGCTCGTCCTCGGCACACTCGGGACGAGGGTGATCGTGGTGCCACTGCGCCGGGTGTTCGGTCCCGCGAAGGAACCGAGCAGGAGAGACTTCGTCGGCCGGGCGGCGGTCATCCGCACCTCGTCGGTCACTCATGACTTCGGCCAGGCCGAAGTCGCCGCCGCCGACGGGTCCACGGCCATTGTGGACGTTCGGCAGGCGGGCCAAGGCAACCTCACGGCGGGCAGCCGCGTAGTTCTCTATGACTACGACTCCGAAGGCGAGTTCTTCTGGGTCGAGTCCTTGGACATCTGAAGCAGAAAAGGAACAATATGGGTGCCATCAGCGTGGGGGCCGGCGTTCTGATCGCCGTGATAGTTGTCATCCTCCTGGTCTTGCTCTTCACCATCACCAGGTTGTTCAAGAAGGTGCCGCAGGGTAAGGCGCTGATCATCTCGAAGGTCCGCCGCGTCGACGTGACGTTCACCGGCGCGATCGTCCTGCCGGTGCTGCACAAGGCCGAGATCATGGACACCTCGGTCAAGGCGATGGAGATCACCCGCACCGGCCGCGAGGGCCTGATCTGCCGGGACAACATCCGCGCCGACATCCGGATCTCGTTCTTCGTGCGGGTCAACAAGACCACCGAGGACGTGATCAAGGTCGCGCAGGCCATCGGCACCGAACGCGCGAGCGACGAGGCGACCCTGCAGGAGCTGTTCAACGCCAAGTTCTCCGAGGCGTTGAAAACCGTCGGCAAGCAGCTCGACTTCGTGGATCTCTACACCAAACGCCACGAGTTCCGCGACCAGATCATCCGCGTCATCGGCACCGACCTCAACGGGTACAGCCTCGAGGACGCGGCCATCGACTACCTCGAGCAGACGCCGATGGCGCAGCTCGATTCGGCGAACATCCTCGACGCGCAGGGTATCCGCAAGATCACCGAGCTGACCGCGATCGAGCACGTGCGCACGAACGAGTTCCGCCGCAGCGAGGAAAAAGAGATCACCCGCCAGAACGTGGACGCCCGCGAGGCGATCCTCGAACTGGAGCGGCGCCAGGCCGACGCGGAGATCAAGCAGAACCGCGAGGTCGAGACCATGCGGGCGCGTGAAGAGGCCGAGATCGCGAAGGTGCAGGCGGAGGAGCGGCTCAAGTCGCAGGCCGCGGGGCTGCGCACCGACGAGCAGCTCGGCATCCAGCACCAGAACCAGCAGCGTGAGATCGAGGTCGCGGGCAAGAACCGCGAGCGCGTCATCGCCATCGAGAGCGAGCGTATCGAGAAAGACCGCTTGCTCGAGGTCATCGGCCGCGAACGCGAGACCGAACTCTCCCGCATCGCCAAGGACAAGGAAGTCGAGACCGAGAAGCGGTCCATCGCCGAGGTGATCCGCGAGCGGATCGCGGTCGAGAAGACCGTGGCGGAGCAGGAAGAGAACATCAAGAAGCTCCGCGTCGTCGAAGAGGCGGAGCGTCAGCGCTCGGCCATCATCATCCGGGCCGAGGCGGAGGCGCAGGAAAGCCTCGTCAAGGACATCAAGGCCGCGGAGGCCGCCGAGGTGGCCTCGAAGCACAAGGCCCGCGAGGAACTGACGCTGGCCGAAGCGCGCCAGCAGGCCGCCGAACTGGACACCCGCGCGAGGATCCGCCTGGCCGAAGGCATCCAGGCCGAGGAGGCCGCCATCGGGCTGGCCGCGGCGCAGGTCAAGGAACGCGACGCCGACGCGCTGGAGAAGGTCGGCCGCGCGGAGGCGATCGTCGAACGCGAGAAGGCGATCGTGCTCGCCGACGGGATGCGCGACAAGCTCAAGGGCGAGGCCGAAGGCCTCACCGAGAAGGCCGCCGCGATGGCCGCGCTCGACACCGCCAGCCGCCAGCACGAGGAGTACCGCCTTCGTCTGGAGGCCGAGAAGGAGATCCGGCTCGCCGCGCTCAACGTGCAGCGTGAGGTCGCCGAGGCGCAGGCCACGGTCCTCGGCATCGGGCTGGAGAAGGCCGACATCGACATCGTCGGCGGTGAGACGATGTTCTTCGAGAAGGTGATCGGCTCGATCGGCATGGGTAAGAGCGTGGACGGCTTCGTCGAGCACTCGGACGTCGTCCAGACCCTCGGCAAGTCGTGGCTCGACGGTTCGGGCAGCTTCACCGACGACCTGACGAAACTGGTCGGCTCCGTGAGCACGGAGGACGTGAAGAACCTGACGCTGTCGGCCTTCCTTGCCAAGCAGTTGCAGGCGGGCGGCCCGGACAGCGACAAGCTGCGTGAGCTGCTGTCGATGGCACAGCGGCTCGGCCTCGCCGACAGCTCTGTCGCCACCCTCGCCCCCGCGAAGCAGTGACGACGACCGAATCGGCGGCAGGAACGGAGCAGCTGGACGCGGGCACCTATGAGGTGCTCCGCGCCCGGCTCGCCGCACAGGCCGCCGAACTGGCGAAACGCGCGGACGAGCTCAACAAGGCGCGGCTCGGGGTCTTCGGCAGCGCGCAGCTCGCGCTGATCGGCACGGAGCGGATCCGCACGGCGAACAACTGCGTGCCGCGGGACGTCGTGTCGGTCGGCGGGCGGATGTTGTTCGGCTACAACGTGTTCATCGGGCTCAAGCCCGAGACGACGGTCGACGACGTCTTCTCGCTGCACGGCTTCAGTCATGACGAAGAAGCGTTCCGCTTCGACGACGTGCCCGCCGAAGAGCTGCCGGAGCTGTTGCGCGACGAGCGGTTCGTCCGCGACTTCGCCGAGCTGTACCGCTACTACCGGCAGGCGAAACTGCTGCAGCTGCGGCGGGTCGAGGGCAAACTGCTCGCGGTGTTCCAGATCGGTCCGCGGACCGAGGACATCCGGGTGCTGCGCTGGGGGATCGCCGCGGACGGCACCTTGTCCTATGTGGACAGCCGGGGCGAACGCGACCACGTCTTCCCGCCGTCGCACGATTTCGAATGGACCGAGACCAGCCGTGAACAGCACGTTCTCGGTCGGCACCCGCACATCTCGATCGAGGACGAGGTATTCGTCGAGACCGTCGGCGGCAACCTGACGGTCAAGGTCGAGAACAACACCGAAACCGGTGAGGGTGTCTACGCCGAGGCGGTCGACGAGCCGCTGCAGAGCCTCGCCGACGCCGAGGTGTCCTACGCCAGGATCGGCCCGCTGATCCTGCTGCGGGTGCTGCCGTACAAGGAGACCGTCCACCGGTACCTGGTGTTCAACACCCGCACGCGCGACGTCGTGCGCCTCGACGGGATCGGGCAGGCGTGCCAGCGGCTGCCCGAGGACCACGGGATCATCTTCCCCGGCGGCTACTACCTCGACACGGGTGTCAGCAAGACGTTCGACACCACCGTGGACGGTCTCGAATTCGAGCGCGTGATCCGCTCGCCCAACGGTGAGGACGTGCTGTACGTCTTCCACGCGCGGACCGACGGACGCTCGCTTCTCCTGCCGTACAACGTGATCCGCAAAGAGGTCTCGAACCCGATCCCGTGCCACGGGTACTCGCTGTTCGACGACGGCACGATGGTGTTGTTCCGCGCGCTGTCCGACGAGCCGAGCCGCGTGCACCCGATGCAGGTGTGGCGGACGCCGTTCCAGTCCGACACCTACGCGGCGTCGCAGCCGACCGGGACCGGGCCGTTGGAGCGGGTCGGCAACGCCGATCTGGTCCGCGGGATCTCCGACTGTCTTTCGATCGGCCGGATGGTCGGCGAGATGGCGCCGTCCGCGGCGGTGTTCGAGGCACTGATCGCTGCGTGCGCGCGGGTCTTCGACCATTACCACTGGCTCGGGGAGGCCGAACTCGGCGATCTGCGGTCGCCGTTGTCGGACGTCCGCGTCACCGCGGAACAGGTTCTCGACGAGTTCGAGACGGTCACCGCGCTCACTTCGCAGGCGGCCGACGCCGTCGAGGAAGCCGCCGCGGAAACCGCGTCGCTCGTGCGGAAGGTGCGGGGCGAGGCGCTGAACGCGGCCGACGCGTGGGTGCGCAGGCTCGCCGAAATGCACCGCGCGCGAGGCCATCTCGTCACCGTGCGGGAACTGCGCTATGTCGACACCGGCCGCGTCGACAAGCTGATCGCCGACCTCGACACGGAATTCGGCGAGGCCGCGCAGCGCGCCGTCCGGTTCCTGCAGGGCGAGGACGCGTTCACGAGCTACCACGCCGAGGTCGACGGGCTGATCGAGGCCGCGGGCGCGATCTCCACCGTCGCCGAGGCCGTCCCGGTCGCCGAGCAGCTGGACGAGCAGTCCGGCGGACTCGAGGTCCTCACCGACGTCGTCGGCGGGCTGGAGATCGCGGACGCCGTGGTGCGGACGAAGATCCTCGAACGCGTCGGAGAGGTCATCGGCGCGGTCAACCGGGCACGGGCCACCCTCGAAGCGCGGCGCAAGGAGCTGCTGGAGACCGAGGGCCGGGCGGAGTTCGCCGCCGAGTTCGCGCTGCTCGCGCAGGCGATCACCGGCGGGCTCGCGGTCGCGGACACGCCTGACCGCTGCGACGAGCAGCTCGGCAGATTGCTGCTGCAGCTGGAAAACCTCGAATCGCGGTTCGGCGAGTTCGACGATTTCCTCGCGTCGCTCGGCGAGAAGCGCACCGACGTCTACGAGGCGTTCTCCTCGCGTAAGCAGGCGCTGCTCGACGAACGGGCGCGTCGCGCGGACAGGCTGGTCGACTCGGCCGAGCGGATCCTCACGAGCGTGACCCGGCGGGTCGGCACACTCGGTTCGGTCGACGAGATCAACACCTACTTCGCCTCCGACCCGATGGTCGCGAAGCTGCGCAGCGTGGTCGCCGAACTGCGCGACCTCGGCGACCAGGTGCGTGCCGAAGAACTCGAAGGCCGGGTCAAGGCCGCCCGTCAGGAGGCAGGCCGCGCGCTGCGCGACAGGCTCGACCTCTACGGCGAGGGCGGGGAGACGATCCGCCTCGGCCGCAACACCTTCGCGGTCAACACGCAGGACATCGACCTCACCCTGGTGCCGCACGACGGCGGGATGAAGTTCGCGATCACCGGGACCGACTACCGCTCGCCCGTGCGCGACGAGTCGTTCGAAGCGACGCGGCCGTACTGGGACCAGCTGCTGGTCTCGGAGTCGCCCGAGGTCTATCGCGCCGAGTACCTGGCGACCTCGATCCTGGCCGAACAGCCGGATTTGGCCGAGGCCGATCTGCTGGAGGTCGTCCGGCGCGTCGCCGGAGACCGCTACGACGAGGGTTACGCGCGTGGCGTGCACGACCACGACGCCGCCGCGATCCTGGCCGTGCTGGTGCGCCTGCGGTCCGCCGCGGGGCTGCTGCGGTATCCGCCCGCCGCTCGTGCCGCCGCCCAGGTGTTCTGGGCGTTCGGTGCGGACGAAGCGGCGAAGTCCGCCTGGACGACGCGCGCCGCGTCACTCGCGCGGGTGCGGGAGGCTTTCGGGCACACCACGGCGATCGACGCGCTGGCGCGGGAGCTCACCGAGGCGATGACGGCGTTCGCCACGTCGTCCGGGCTGACGCTGGACCTCGAACTCGCCGGCGAGTACCTGTTCGAGGAACTGGCCGACGGGTCCCCGGGGTTCGTCACCAGTGGTGGGGCGCGGACGCTGCTCGACAAGTTCCGGCTCGACCGCCGTAGCTTCGCCGAAGACCTGCGTGCCCTCGAAGACCTCGCCGACCGCTACCAGCTCGCCGAAGCCTGGCTGAGGTCCTTTGTGGATTCTTCCGGTCTGCCCGGCGACGAACTGACGGAGGCCGTCGCGATCGAACTGGCGGACTTGCCCCGCTACGATTCCTCGGCGGAGCTTTCGGCCACTGTGGACGGTCTGCTCGGCTCGCATCCCCGGATCGTCAACCGATCCCTGACCCTGCGGCTCGACGAGACGCTGGCCAGGACGCTGCGGTTCCGGCGCGACCGGGTGCCGGGTTTCCGCGCGTATCAGCGGCTGCGCAACGATCTGGTGGCGGCCGAACGCGACAGGCTGCGGCTGACGGAGTACAAACCGAAGGTGATGGGTGCCTTCGTGCGCAACAGGTTGCTCGACGAGGTCTACTTGCCGTTGATCGGCGACAACCTCGCCAAGCAGCTCGGCGCGACCGGTGACGCGCGGCGTACCGACCAGTCCGGTCTGCTGCTGCTCATCTCGCCGCCCGGTTACGGCAAGACGACCCTCATGGAGTACGTCGCGAGCCGTCTCGGGCTGGTGTTCGTCAAGGTGAACGGGCCGGCGCTCGGGCACGACGTCACGTCGGTGGATCCGGCGGACGCGCCCAACGCGACCGCGCGGCAAGAGGTCGAGAAGATCTCGTTCGCGCTGGAGCAGGGCAACAACGTGCTGTTGTATCTGGACGACATCCAGCACACCTCGCCGGAACTGCTGCAGAAGTTCATCTCGCTGTGCGATGCGCAACGGCGGATGGAAGGCGTGTGGGAGGGCCGGACGCGGACCTATGACCTACGGGGCAAGCGGTTCGCGGTCTGTATGGCCGGTAACCCGTACACCGAGCAGGGCAAACGGTTCCGGATCCCGGACATGCTCGCCAACCGTGCGGACGTGTGGAACCTCGGCGATGTACTTTCGGGCAAGGAAGAACTGTTCGCGCTGAGCTACATCGAAAACTCGCTCACCGCGAACACCGTCCTCGCCCCGCTGGTCTCCCGCGAACGGTCCGATGTGGACGTTCTGGTTCGGTTGGCGCGCGGCGACGGCTCGGTGCGGGCGGATCAGCTGAAGCACGCGTACTCGGCGACCGAACTGGAGCAGATCCTCGCCGTACTGCGGAAACTGACCAAGGTGCAGCGGATCATCCTGAAGAACAACCAGGCCTACATCGCTTCGGCGGCGCAAGCGGACGCGTCCCGGGTCGAACCGCCCTTCCAGCTACAGGGCTCGTACCGGAACATGAACAAACTCGCCGGCCGGATCGTGCCCGCGATGAACGACGCCGAACTCGAAGCGCTGATCGACGACCACTACGCAGGCGAAGCCCAAACGCTGACCTCTGGCGCCGAAGCCAACCTGCTCAAACTGGCCGAACTCCGCGGCCGCCTGACCGACTCGGAGGCCCAGCGGTGGGCGGCCGTGAAGGCGGCGTACCTGAGGGCACAGGCCCTCGGTGGCGACGACGAAGACCCGATGAGCCGCGCGGTCGGCGCGATGGGCCTCCTGGCGGACCGGGTCGGCGCGGTGGAGGCGGCGATCGAGCGCGCTTCGGAACGGATGGTCGTCCGGGATGTGATGTGAGGGCGTTCTTGGTTTTGCTTCGGGTCGGGTGGCCGCTGTTGCCGGGGTTCGGTGACGGCGGCCGCCTGGTTTGGCGGTAGCTCGTTCAGGGATTGATTGCCGGAAATCGGCGACGCCCTTGCAGTGGGTGCGAATTCGGGGCTGTGCCTCAGGGTGGATGTTCATCGGCGATGTAGAGCCTCGGTGCCGTGTCGCCTGGCCTTCGAACGGCCGGTGCTCATTGAGGCGTCATTGCCGGAAATCGGCGACGCCTCACTGTGGTTTCGTGATCCGGAATTGTCGGTGGTCGGTCGTAGGGTCGTGGGGTGGACATGCACAGATCCGGGCCGGTGGCGCTACTCGGGAAACTCGCCGATCGGAGCGCTTTGGAGTCGGTGAATGCTTCGATAGGTTTGTTGGACGACAATGATTCCGTCGCTGTCGCGTAAGCGGCGTCGGTGGGGATCGCCCGGCTTGAGGCGGTTCGGTTCCGGGCGCTGGCCCGGCTGAACCGGCATCGTGAGGGCGCGCGTGGTGTCACGCAGGAAGTCGCCTTCGCGTTGTCTCTTGTGGACAATCATGCCGGTGCGATGGTCGCTGCCGCTGAAGCGTTGACCGCCCGGCTGCCGCGCACGTTGACTCTGATGGACGAGGGAAAAGTGAGTGGTTTCGGCGCGATGAAGGTCGC
>NZ_QHHW01000048.1:0-119366 GCF_003947325.1 Amycolatopsis sp. WAC 01375 | reverse complement strand
GGGGGGCGGGCTGCCGTTGTACCAGATGCGCCCGCCGATGCACTGTGCCGCCTTCACCGGGCTGGCCATGAAGGCCGATGACGAGGTTCTGTCCCGATTGGACTTCGCGGACCCGGCAGTCGCGGTGGTCGCGGACCAGGACGGCACCGTGCTCACCACCGGGGCGCAGGTGCGCGCGATGCTGCTGGACGGGTTCACCAGGCCGGTCCAATGGCCCGCCGTCGTCGGCGCGCTGACCGGGGTCGGTGTGTCCACTGTGTACGTGTGCGGTCAGGACGCCTTGTTCGGCCGAGTGGGCGTGACCACGGAAAGCTTCACCGTCGTGTCGGCCGACCCGACCAAGGCCATGCAGCCCAAGCGCAGGCGCGCGGCGGTGTGAGGCCGCGCGCCGGACAAGCCATGGCGGCCGAACCGCCACGGCTCGCCGCTCGGCTCACGCCGCGACGCCCGCCATCCGCTGCAGCGTCGACCACAGGCTGCCCGCGGTCTCGAAGGTCGCCAGCGTCAGCGCGTCGTCGACGAAACGCGTCTCGTAGGCCTGCTCAAGGCGGGCCAGCAGCTCGACCATGGCCAGCGAGTCCAGCCCGAGATCGCGCAGGGCGGTCTCCGGGGTGAGCGCCTCTCCGTCGGACAGGAAGGGAAGGTAGCCGCGCAAGATCTCCTCGAACCGCTTGTCCCACATCATATTTGTCGCCTTTCGCCCGGTGGACATGCCAGATCGGCTTCGACGCTATGGCAGCGGGCAACCCGCGCGAACCCCTATCGCCCCCATCGCTTCCCTCGTCAGGAGAAGACCATGACAGACGGCGCCCTGCACGCTCGGTTCCTGCGTGGCCTGTCGAAAGCCCCCGACCGGCCCGCCATCCGCGTCGGCGCGACGACCGTGACCTTCCGCGAGGCGCACGAGCTGGCGCTACTGTGGGCGGGCTCGCTGCTCGCCGCGAACCGCCCGCCGCTGCGGGTAGGAGTGCTCGCCGGCAAGAGCATCGAGTCCTATGTGGGCATTCTCGCCGCGCTGTACGCGGGCGCGACGGCCGTGCCGCTGCACCCGGCGTTCCCCGCTGCCCGGACCCGTAGGATGCTCGAACTCGCCGAGATCGACGCGCTGATCGTCGACGACGCGGGCCGGGCCGGGCTGCCCGCTCTCGGAGTCGAGATCCCCGTGCTCGGCACCCATGCCCTGCCGGTGAGGGAGAACCGGGCGCTGCGGGAGCCGCGCGTGTCCGAGTCCGTGGCGTACCTGCTGTTCACCTCGGGCTCTACCGGCACCCCCAAGGGCGTCCCGATCTCACACGCGAGCACGGCGCACTACTTCGACCTGCTGGACGCCCGCTACGACTTCACCGCGGACGACGTCTTCAGTCAGACGTTCGACCTCAACTTCGACTGCGCGATGTTCGACATGTTCTGTGCGTGGGGCGTGGGCGCTTGCGTCGTAGTCGTGCCGCCGGCGGCCTACCGAGAGATGCCATCGTTCCTGCGTGACCAGGGCGTGACGGTGTGGTTCTCCACCCCGAGCGCGATCGCCCTGATCCGCCGCATGGGCGGCCTGGAGCCGGGTGCGATGCCGTCGCTGCGCTGGAGCTTCTTCGCCGGCGAGGCCCTGCGCTGCCAGGACGCCGCCGACTGGCAGGTCGCCGCGCCCGCGTCGACCCTGGAGAACCTCTACGGCCCGACCGAGTTGACCGTCACCATAGCCGCCCACCGCTGGGACTCCTCGGCGTCGCCCTCGTTGGGAGTCAACGGATTGACCCCTATCGGCACCGTCCACCCCGGCCACGAGTACATCCTGCTGAACGAGTCGGGCGACCTCGCCGCCTTGGAGGGCGAACTCTGCATCACCGGTCCTCAACTCACCGCGGGCTACCTCGACCCCGACGATGACGGGGGCCGCTTCCTGGACCGTGACGGCAAACGCTGGTACCGCACGGGCGACCGCGTCCATCGACAGCCGGACGGCACCCTGGTGTACGTGGGCAGGCTCGACGCTCAGGTCCAGATCCAGGGCTGGCGGGTGGAACTGGCCGAAGTCGAACATGCCTTACGTACGTGCGACGGAGTCGAGGACGCGGTGACGGTGGCCAGGGTTGTCCATGACACGACGGAACTGGTCGTCTTCTACACCGGCGTTCAGGTGCCCCCGGCCCGGCTGGCGGGCGGGCTGCGGGAGATTCTCCCCGCGGGCATGCTGCCCCGCCGGTACGAGCACGTGGCGGAGTTTCCCCTCAACCCCAACCGCAAGATCGACCGCCGGGCGCTGACCACCCGGGCACAGGCCATGCCGTGATCCACGGGCACAGCACCGGTTTTCGCGGCTCCTTCATTCGCTCATGCCGCTGATCGCGCGTTGGTGGAATGCCCTGCGTCCTCCAACTCGGTAGAACCCGGCAGCCAGAGCACGTTCTCAATTGAGCCCCATGCGTGCCAAGGGGATCGCTCGGCGACGACCTCACCGCGATGTGGACCGGGCGGACCAGCCCCGCCTGCGCGGGGGCGGAACCCGGTCAGCATGACGAACGCGATTCGCCAGATTGAGCGGGCGATGACGGGATGGCCCGCCTCGGCGAGCGTGGTGCCGAGGTCGGCCAGGTCGACGGCCTCGGCCCGGCGGTCACAGCTGGCGCGGTGGAGAGGCATGCCCCAGGTGATCGATCAGAACGTGCACCTTCTCATCAGGCCCCCGCGGTGGGCCGTTGGAGTGAACTCACCGGCGCCGTGACATCTCGCGGTCCTGCCACCCGAACCAGGTCGACCAACCTCGACAGGGAAGGAGCAGGACATGCGTCTGCTTGCACGACTTCTGCCGATCGTGGCCGCCATCGGCCTGATACCGGTGGCACCCGCACAAGCCGCAGTGCCGCCGTTCATCAACGACCTCACTCGCGCCTATCTCAGCAATCCGCAGTCCGGCCTGGTGTTCGACGTCCCCGACGCGAGCACCGAGAGGACGGCGCCCATCCGCGCGTGGTCGTTCCACGGCGGGCGTAACCAGCAATGGGAGATCAAGCGGCTCGGCGAGTACCACACGATCGGCGCGCGGCATAGCGGCATGTGCCTCGACGTTATCAACGGCAACCCGGCCGACGGCACCCGCGTGTGGCAGTGGCACTGCTACGGCGGCGACGCGCAGCTGTGGAAGGCCGAGGTGCACACCGTCGACCGGTACGGCTACAGCACCTTCCGGCTGGTCAACAAGGGCAGCGGCAAGTGTCTGGAGATCCCCGGGGGAGTGCAGCCGCACGGGGCCGGGCTCGGCATCCGAGAGTGCCACGGCGGCGCGAACCAGGAATGGCGGCAGGGCAACTTCCTGAGTCAGCCGGTCGGTTCGCAAGTGATAGACGCGCGGGGCTGGGCCATACATGTCGGGGCACCGACGTGGATGTGGGCCTTCCACGGCGGCGCCGACCAGGAGATGAACGCGTGGCCCGTGGCCAACTCGTGGGCCACGAGGTTCCGGTTCCGGCATTCCGGGCTCTGCCTCGGGTTGGCGCAGCGTGGGGCGGCCAACGGGACCGCTGTGGTGCAGGTGCGTTGTGACTTGGCTGACCAGTTCCAGCAGTGGATGCCGGAGCCGATGGCGGCCGACCGGTTCGGGCAGCCGGTGCATCGGTACCGCAACGTCGGGTCGGGCAAGTGCCTCGACCGATGGATCCACGACCAGCCGCCCGGCGCGAGATTGGTGCAGTGGGAGTGTCACCGCGACTGGAACCAGCAGTGGCGATTCGCCTGATCGGGTCCTCATCGTGCGGGCGGCGAAACGGCGCCCGCCCGCACCGGCGACGCATTCTTACGAGCAGGGGGAGGACGAGTGACTACCCAGCGAGACGACCGGGAAACACAGGACCGGGAGCTGGTACGCCGCGCGAAGGCGGGCGACTCCGGAGCGTTCGAAGAGATCTGGCAGCTCTACTGGACGCCGGTGTACGTCGCCGCGCTGAGCGTCCTGCACCATGACCGTGACGCCGCAGGCGACGCTGCCGCCGAGGTCTTCGCCAGTGTGGTGGCCGGCGGGTTGCGCAAGTTCGACGAAAGCCGGCCGCTGCTGCCGTTTCTGCGCACCATCGCGACCAGGCGGGCCATCGAAGCCGTGCGGCGCAGGAGCAAGAACGTCAGCGTCAGTTACACCGCGGAGGTGCCGGACATCGCGACCACCGACCTGGTGTCCGACGGCGTCGTGTCGCAGGAGCACGGGCTGGCGTTGTTCTGGGCATTGGCGAATCTGCTCACCGTCGATGACGAACGCAGGCTTTTTCCTTTGTGGGTGCTGGAAACCACCGGTCGGATGACGCGCGAGGAGGTGGCCGCCGAGCTTGGCTGGACCGTCGGGGCCACCGCGACGCGCGTGCATCGCCTGCGCAAGAGCCTCAAATACGCCGGGACGGCGATCTCGTTGGTCCATCACGGAGATCGCACGTGTGGCGGCTTCCGAGCACTCGTGCCCGACGCAGAGCAGCCTCCGTCGGATTGGCGGAAACTGGTGACGCACGTGCGTTCCTGCGCCGAGTGCGGGCCGAAGGGCGAACGGTTGTTCCGCGCCGACCGGATGCTGCCCACGATCGCGGCGGCGGTCATCGCGGCGGCCGAGGCCGCCCGCCCTGATCCGGAGGCCCGGTCCGCGGCCGCCCTCACCCCGCTCGCGCCCGCGGAAGCGATCGATCTGCCCGCGTTCGACGACCCGGCGCCCATCATCGTGGAACCGCCTGTCGTATTTACGGAAACCGTCTCGCCGCCGGCACCCGTCGATTTGGGATCGGCGATCGGCAAGAAGCTCGCGGTCGCCGGGACCATCGGCACCGCCGTGATCACCGGGTTGCTGCTGCTCACTCCGGGTGTCGTGCTGCGCCCGGTCACACCGCCGGGCGCTCTGCAGACACTGCCGCCGGCTCCACCCGGCCCATCGGATTCGCAGGCGGCGAGCGCACTGTGGCTCCCGCCACCGAGCACGTCCACGACGGGAGTCCCCAGGGTCACTTCGCCGGGCGCTCCGATCGGCGGAGTGACCGGGGGACCCACCGGTGGTCGCCCGACCGCGGCCACACCCGGTCCCGGCGTGCCCGGACCCCAGGCCGGATCGACATGGGCACATTGGCAGGTCCGCTGGGCGAGCGAGCCCGGCACGCGCCAGCTTGGACCGTCACCACAGCACCCCGGGAACGAGGAGTCCAACTGGACCGCCGGTGACTGGACCCCAGGCCGCAAGGCCACTGTGACCCGCACCGGCGCCGGCCGCTACACCGTCGTGCTGCCGGAGGTCGGCCGTCCAGGAGGCTTCGTGCACATTACCGCGAACGACCTGGGCGCGACCGGCTCGACCTGCCAGCCGGTGCGGTGGTGGCAGCAGGGCGCGGACGAGGCGGTCGAGGTCGGCTGCTTCGCCCGATCCGGCGCACCCGCCGACAGCCCGTTCACCGGCCTGTTCACCGTGGGCACACATCGTGTTCCGGTGATCAAGACCGGCGTCGGCACCTATCAGGTCGCGCAGGCGGCGGTGCATCAGCTGACCCCGGTCGGTTCCGCACTCCGGCACTGTTCCGGAGCGGGGCAGGTGGTGCGGTGTACCGATTCGGCGGGCATACCGGCGGACACCGAAGTGGTGGCCACCGGGGCGAGCACCACCACGCTCGTTCCAGGACATCCACATGGTGCCGACTTGCGGTTCACCACGGCTGTCGAACACCAGTGGCTGTCCCGGCCAGGCAACGCCACCGTTGAGCGCACCGGCACCGGTCGCTACACGGTGCGTGTCCCCGTGGGCTGGCTGCCGAGCTACACCCACGTGTCCGCGATCGGTCCCGGATACTGCACTCTGGTGTCCCGCAACGACATCGGTGAGAACAACACAGTACTCGCCGTCGCCTGCTTCACTCCGGCGGGCGCTGCGGCCGACGGCGGCTTCCACCTGAGCTACACGACGACGTCGGTGTACGTGAAGTAGGTTGTCCGGCTTCCCTGCGAGACACCGGATCCGTACGGGCGGGTGAGAACCTCCAGCACATGACCGTCGGGGTGTCGAAGTGCACGCCCCGGCCGCCGTCATTGGTGTCGATCTCGCCCGCACTGCGGCGTTCCCGCCTCGCCCGGAACAGACCGAGTTCGGCGAGGCTCGGACAGGCCGAGGATCAAGGCTTCATGGCCATCGGACCGGCGGCCGTGTTCGACGTACCGTTGTTGACCGACAGGTGACGCCGGGAAAGTGCCGCTTTCAGAGGTCGTGGGTGTTACCGACATCTTAGCGAGAGGACCGGCGTCCGGGTCGCACATCAGGCGCACCATCCGAAGACACTGATCACGCGGCTGCCTGAGGGACGCCGAAACGCAGCCCAGCGCATGAAACCCGCCGTGAGCGGGCCGTGCCGTACACAGTTCGGCGTGCTCATTCAAGACGCCCTTGGTTGTCCGTTTCCGGAACGGGGGAGCGACTTCATACGGTTGGCCTCGACTGGAATGAAGGCACCGCACTCGGCGAGGCGGCGCTCCCGTTCGGCCATCACGGGGCAGGGCCTCGAAGCGGCCAGATTACACATCGAGGTCAGCTTCGAGCCTGCACAGCGATCTCCTCTGCGAAGGCACGCGCACTGCCGCCGTCCTCCGCATGCCAAACCACGCCGAGCACAGATTCCGGCAGCCCGGTGAGCGGTACGAAGACGACCGAATCCCGCCGTCCTTGGTGTTCGGCCGTCGAGCGGCACAGCACCATGCCGCCCTGGCCTGCCGCGGCGAGACCCATGCCCTCCTGCAGTGTGCCGACGGTCGGGCCGCGCGGTATCCGGCGGCCTCCGGGGGTGATTTCGGGGGCTTGGGCGCGGCGCCAGTATTCCGGGGCCGGACCGCGGATCCCGATCAGAGGACATTCCGCCAGCTCCTCGACGGCGACGGACTCCCTGTGGGCAAACCGATGCCGAGGCGAGACGGCGAGCATCTGCGGCTGACGAGAGAACACCGGGCCGAGCATGAGATCCGGTTCCTCCACCGGAAGCAGCACCACCGCGGCATCGATCTCCCGACGGCGGAGCGAGCCGAACGGATCGGCCAGCGGGATTTCGGTGAGCTCCACCGCACAGTCCGGGTGGTGCTTCTCAAATCCGCCGATGGCGTTCGCGAGGTGGTCGTCGATGATGCCCTGGAAACCGATTCGCAGCACCCTGCCGATCCCTCGCGCGGTGGCGCGCGTGTGATCCACGGCGGCCCGCAGCGCCTCATAGGCCGGACGCAGCTCGGCGAGGAATTTCTCCCCCAGCGGAGTCAGTTCTGCCCGGCGGCTCGTGCGCTCCACGAGCGTCGCGCCGATCCGTCCCTCCAGTGAGCGGAGCAGCTGACTGACCCGGCTCTGAGAGACGTACAGGCGCTCGCCTGCCCGGCCGAAGTGCAACTCCTCGGCGAGCACCAGGAACGCCTCCAGCTCACGGATCTCCAGGCCGCTCATCGGGCCCCCTCCATCCCCGTGGATCCAGTAGTCTCGCTCATAGAAGGATGAGACATCGGCCGTTGTTCCCGGCAGCGGGCGACGGTTGCCTGGAACACGTGACGACAAGGGAAACCGAACAGAGGAAAAAGGGCTGGCCGGCGGTGCGCTCACTCGCCGGGGCAACCTTCACCGTGGTCACCTCGGAAATGCTGCCGGTGGGCTTGCTGACCCCTATCAGCCGCGACCTGCAGGTCACCGAGGGTATGGCGGGTCTGACGCTCATGGTCACCGGTCTGGTCGCGGCCGTCTCCGGACCCCTGCTGATCCCGGCGCTCGGGAATCTCGACCGGCGGGCCGTGCTGTGCGCCTTGATGGCGCTGCTGGCGGTAGGGAATCTCCTGGCAGCGTGGTCGCCCGGCTTCGGCGTCATGCTGGTCGCCCGAGTCCTCGTCGGAATCGGCATGGGCGGAGTGTGGGCGATCGCCGCGAGCCTGGCCGTGCGGCTGGTTCCACCGCGGTCGATCGCATCCGCGACCTCGCTGGTCTTCAGCGGAATCGCCGTGGCATCCGTGCTGGGTGTACCGGCAGGCACCTATCTCGGCGAACTGGTCGGCTGGCGGATGGCCTTCGTAGGTGCCGGCGGCCTTTCACTGGTGGTACTGGCCGCGCTGGCGATCTCACTGCCGTCGTTGCCGACGGAAGGGGCCGTTCGCCTGGGCGCGATGCTGCGGCTGGCAGGTGTGCCGCGGGTGCGCCTCGGGCTGATCGTGGTGGCGCTGATCGTCACCGGGCATTTCGCCGCGTACACCTACGTCCGGCCGGTACTGGAAAAGGTGTCCGGGGTCAGCGCGGGACAGATCGGAACGCTTCTCCTGGTCTACGGGCTCTTCGGGGTCGCGGGCAATTTCGCCTCGGGCACCGGAGCGGCGCGATCACCACGGGTGACCTTGCTCGTGCTCGGCGGGACTTTGGCGGCGACGATGGCGCTTGTCCCGATCCTGGGGCTGACCACGCCGGCGGCGGCGGCGCTGTTGGTGGTCTGGGGCCTGGCGTACGGCGGTGTCTCGGTGGCCTCGCAGTCATGGATGCTGGTGGCCGCCCCGGACGCCCGCGAAGCGACGTCCGCTCTGTTCACTGGAGTGTTCAACGCGGCGATCGCGGCCGGGGCATTGGTCGGCGGGCTGGCCACGGACGCAGCCGGGACCACCGCGGTGATGTGGTTCGGTGGGGTATTTGCGGCCGGGGCGGTGCTGGTTCTCGCCACCGCCGGTGGCCGGTCCGCCTAGGGGATCCGGATGGCACGGCTTCCGTCTCCGAGCCCGCATCTGCCCGTCGCCTTTCGCCAGTCGGTCCGCTGCATTCCGGCGATCGACGTTGCGATTCATGACGAAATCCCGCTGGCACGGCAAGCCTCGTCCTGTTATCCGCTGGGGCGGAGGTGGCTCACCGCCCGCAGTCGCTGCTCCGCTGGCGGCGGATCGCCGCTAGAAAGGGTATTTGGAACGCACAGCCGATTTTCCACCATGTGCCCGCTGCCGGAGAGGCTGCTTGCCCGGCCGTGGCCGGTTCGGGTGAGTGAAACGAGGGCCCCGCCACCAGAGACCTCCCGCGTCGCCGGTTGGTGGTCGGATACCCTGCCGTACCGATCTTGAACGGACCGTGGTGCCGGGCCGAGGGCCCGGCACCACGGTCTCAGCTCAGCACTTCTTCGTGGAGCCGCCGTTACTGAGGTACTTGTCGGAGAACCAGCCTTCGCGCTGTGTGCCCGCGACACGCCCCCAGGTCCAGGTACTCACGCCGCCGACCGATTCACCGGCAGCCCAGCAGTGGTAGTAGATCAGCGCGTTACTGCTGGCTTGTCCCAGTGCAGCGCAGTTGGTGTGCGGCCCAGTCCGATAGCGCAGTACGGTCGTCGTCCGACCCGAGCCGCGGTCCTTGTTCGAATGTGAGTGACTGCAGTCCATGGTCTGAACCGGTTCGTTTTGCGGTCCTGCGGGTGCGGCCGTGGCTGTCCCGCTGACGCCTACCAGCGTCGTCACGACCACGGCAGGCAGCGTGAGCAAGGCGCGGTGTAGCGATTTTCTCATCATTCTCTCTCAATCGGTCGTTCCGATGTGAAGGTATGTGTCGCCGTGAATGCACTATGGAAATCATGCGATGGCCACAGCTGAGTCGTAACCCCTCTTGGAACTTGATCCAGTGGATCGCATGACCAGTGTCTGGCAGTCTCGACTGTGCTGCCATGTGTTCAACCACAACCAAAACGTGCGGTCGAGCCGAGCCTGGGGGATGACGTGCTGAAGGTGCGCTTCACTGCACAAGACCTGTTGAATGTCATTGTGGCGGACACTCCCGCTCCGCTGATGGAACTGGCCCTTGCGCTGATGACGCTGCAGCGCGACGACAATTGCCACGTTTTCGGTGGCTGGCGAAGAAGGACGATACGTAATCTGCCAACGCGGGCCGAGCCGCTACTGCAATTGCTGTCTCCTACCGGTATCGGGCCTCTGTTCCTCGACCCGCCGAGTGCCGGGCTGGACGATGGCTTGTCTCAGGTTCTCGCTACCGACCGAGCGGTCGTCGAGGCAGAGTTGCGACGGATCTGCGCGACCGACCGGCCGCAGACCGCCTGGATCCGTCAGCTCGCCGCACAGGATCGCCACGCCTGGCACATCCTCAAACACGCCATCGTGGAAGCACACAGGCACGTCTTGGCCGCGGAGTGGCCACGGCTCCAGGTCGCCTTCCACGCCGAATCCGCTTGGCGCACGCATTTCCTTGCCCGAAATGGACTCGAGCGCACCCTCACCAGTCTGTCCGCCGGGTTGCGGTGGCGCGACATGAGCCTGGAGATCGACTCGCCCGACGTTGACAGGGAAGTGACGTTGTGCGGCGAAGGTGTGGTGCTCCTACCGTCACTGCTGTGGGCCGGCCGGGTCCTCGCGGCTCGTCAGCCTGCAGGACCGGCGTTGATCATCTACCCCGCCCTCACTCCGCTTCCCCTGCACGATGCCGAAACGGTCGGCGATCCTCTCGCAGCACTGCTGGGCAGCACACGAGCGGACACCTTGCGCGTTCTGACCAAGCCGCACACCACGACCGAACTCGCACACGCCCTGCATGTCTCTGTGTCTGCGGCCTCGGTGCAGGCCAGGACCCTCCGCGACGCCCGGCTGATCACCACCCATCGCGACGGCAAAGCCGTCCTGCATTGGTGCACACCACTCGGCGTCAGTCTGATCGCGGCGCCAACAACCGGGCCCGTGAACAACCGCAGCGTGGTAGCGGGTTAGGCGGCGAAGCCGGTCGGTGTGGAGTTGCGGCACAGCTCCGCGTTGTGCGCTGGCGAGCTGAATGGCCTAGGGAGGAGTCCTGCAACGCGCGGGCGATGGTGCGAAGTGTCCGGTGGGTTCGTGGGGCTGGACGCCGTGGTTGTTGCGGGTCTCGGCGGTCGTGACGACCAGCTGCGCGAACCGCGACAGCACCAAGCAGGTGCCGCTCGCGCACAATACCTCGGAGATCTTCTACCCCGGCGAAATCGAGAACCGCGCGGAGAGCGCTGCCCGAATCGATGGCGTGCCCCTACCCGCGAAGACTTTGGCCGAACTCCACGACCTCGCGGCATCCTGCGGTATCGAGGTAGACCTGCCCCGGACTGGGAGGGGCACCTGATGTTCACCGTGCTGGTCACTCTGGACGTACTTCCCGAACGACTTGACGAATTCCTGAGCGGAATCCAGCAGAACGCCAGGGCATGCCTGCGCCACGAGGCCGGATGCCTGCGCTTCGACGTCCATCGCTCGGCTGAGGATCCCCATCGGTTCCATCTGTATGAGATCTATCGGGACCGGGCCGCGTTCGAAATCGAACATCGCAGCGCGCCGCACTATGCGGCTTGGCGCGACGTGGCCGCCCGCTGTGTGCGGCCCGGAGCCCACGTGAACGCGTTCGCCATCCCAGCGTTTCCAGAAGATCTGCCCGAGATTCCTCGTCCGAGTAGACTCCGACGCAGGCAGGTGGTCGCGCCGTGCACTGACCGCGCGCGCACATCTCGGCACACGCCACCCACAGGTTGGCGGTCGTGCCAGAGCCGATCATGGTGAGGCAAACGAACCCGCATTCGAGTGCGATCTCGGCGCGCGATTCGCTCAGGGCGTCCTCGTTGTAATCGGATGTCACCCAGACCTGAGACAGGCAGGCGCCGAATCCGCGGATCTCAGCGGGCTCGGCACCTGCCTGCGGCCGGTCATTGCTCCATCGGAGCCTGGCGCCGCAGTCTCACATTGAGACGCAAGTCACTCACGATCGGCAACACACTCTCCTTGTCAGACGCACGGCCGGGCTGAGAGACCCCGGTTTCGAGGAGGCCGATTTTGAGCAGGCAAAGTCTCACCAAGGCGCACAACAAGATCACGGAACTGTCGTGGGAACCGACGTTCGCGACCCCGGCGACGCGCTTCGGAACGGATTACACGTTCGAGAAGGCGCCCAAAAAGGACCCGCTCAAGCAGATCATGCGGTCCTACTTCCCGATGGAGGAGGAGAAGGACAACCGCGTCTTCGGCGCCATGGACGGCGCGATCCGCGGGAACATGTTCCGGCAGGTACAGCAGCGCTGGCTGGAGTGGCAGAAGCTGTTCCTGTCGATCATCCCGTTCCCGGAGATCTCCGCGGCACGCGCGATGCCGATGGCGATCGACGCGGTGCCGAACCCGGAGATCCACAACGGGCTGGCGGTGCAGATGATCGACGAGGTCCGCCACTCGACGATCCAGATGAACCTCAAGAAGCTGTACATGAACAACTACATCGACCCGGCGGGCTTCGACATCACCGAGAAGGCGTTCGCGAACAACTACGCGGGCACCATCGGCCGCCAGTTCGGGGAAGGGTTCATCACCGGCGACGCGATCACCGCCGCGAACATCTACCTCACCGTGGTCGCGGAGACCGCGTTCACCAACACGCTGTTCGTGGCCATGCCCGACGAGGCCGCCGCCAACGGCGATTACCTGCTGCCGACCGTGTTCCACTCGGTGCAGTCCGACGAGTCCCGGCACATCAGCAACGGCTACTCGATCCTGCTGATGGCGCTGGCCGACGAGCGCAACCGTCCGCTGCTGGAACGCGACCTGCGGTACGCGTGGTGGAACAACCACTGCGTGGTGGACGCGGCCATCGGCACCTTCATCGAGTACGGCACGAAGGACCGCCGTAAGGACCGCGAGTCCTACGCCGAGATGTGGCGGCGCTGGATCTACGACGACTACTACCGCAGCTACCTGCTCCCGCTCGAGAAGTACGGGCTGGTCATCCCGCACGACCTCGTCGAGGAGGCGTGGAACCGCATCACGAACAAGTTCTACGTCCACCGGGTGGCTCAGTTCTTCGCCACCGGCTGGCCGGTGAACTACTGGCGGATCGACGGTATGACCGACGCCGATTTCGAGTGGTTCGAAGAGAAGTACCCAGGCTGGTACAACCAGTTCGGCAAGTGGTGGGAGAACTACAACCGGCTGCGGTACCCGGGCCGGAACAAGCCGATCGCGTTCGAAGAGGTCGGATACGAGTACCCGCACCGCTGCTGGACGTGCATGGTTCCCTGCCTTGTCCGCGAAGACCTGGTGGTCGACAAGGTCGACGACCAGTGGCGGACCTACTGCTCGGAAACCTGTGCCTGGACGGACAAGACCGCGTTCCGGCCGGAATACGAAGGCAAGCCGACGCCCAACATGGGCCGGCTGACCGGGCAGCGTGAGTGGGAGACCCTGCACCATGACCGGGATCTCGCCGACATCGTCTCCGACCTCGGCTACGTCCGCGACGACGGCAGGACGCTGATCCCGCAGCCGCATCTGGATCTCGACGACCCGAAGAAGCTGTGGACACTCGATGACCTGAGGGGCATCCAGTTCGCCAGTCCGAACGTGACCCTCAACCAGATGACCGATCAGGAACGAGAGGCTTGGGCGGCGGCGTACCGCGCCAACCCCAACGTTTCGGTTGCCTGACGGCCTGAGGACCAGCGGCCGGCGGTGGTGGCCACCGCCCTTCACGGGTGTAGATGAGCCACCGTCGGCCGCTCCCGAGAATCGAGAGACCAGATGGCTGACAAGCATCGCATCTCCTTCGAACCGGTCGACATCGAGATGGAGGTCGAAGAGGACGAGAAGATCCTAGACGCCGCGTTCCGGCAGGGCATTCACCTCATGCACGGCTGCCGTGAGGGCCAGTGCTCGGCGTGCAAGTCCTATGTCCTCGACGGCGAGATCCAGATGGAACGCTATTCGACCTTCGCCTGCAACGACGCCGAAGTCGAGGAGGGCTACGTGCTCCTCTGCCGGGCGCACGCCTTCAGCGACTGCACGATCGAGCTGCTCAACTTCGACGAAGAAGAGCTGCTCAACTCCGCCCCGTTGCAGGAAGTCCAGGCCGAGGTCCTCGAAATCGTGCGGCATACACACGACATCGTGGGCCTCAAGCTCAAGCAGGCCGGCCCAGCCGCCTTCGAGTTCAAGCCTGGTCAGTACGCCGACTTGACCATTCCGGGCGGCGACGAGCACCGTTCGTTCTCGATGGCGACCACACCGTCCACAAAGGACCACATCGAGTTCGTCATCAAGAAGTACCCCGGCGGCCGGTTCTCTTCTTTGCTCGACGAGGGAATCGCCGTCGGCGACACGATCCATCTGACCGGACCGTACGGCAACTTCACCCTCAAGAAGGGACACGTGCTGCCCCTGGTGCTGATGGCCGGAGGGGCCGGGATGGCGCCGGTGCTGGCGCTGCTCCGGCACCTCAGCGAGACGGGCGACACCCGCCGGGTCCGCTTCTACTACGGCGCGCGCACGCCCGCGGATCTCTTCTACCTGGACGAGATTCGCGCACTCGGTGACCGGCTGGCCGACTTCGAGTTCGTCGTCGCGCTCTCGGAGTCGAGCGATGGCGTCGAGGACCTCGATGTCATCGCGAAGCCGGGGATGGTCACCGATGTCGCCGAGGCCAGGGAACCCGAACTGCACCGGACCGAGGTCTATCTGTGCGGACCGCCGCCCATGGTGGACGCCGCGCTGGCGCTGGCCGCACGTCAAGGCGTGCCGGACGACCAGGTGTTCTACGACAAGTTCACGACGTCGGTCCACGAAGACGAGTAAGAGGAGAGAACAGATGGCGAGTAGTGCGACACCTGCGCCGAAGGTGCGCAGCTTCCCTGCGGTGGAGTTCACCGACTCCGAAGCCGGCGCCTTGGAGTTTCCCAGCTCCAAGAGCCGGACCTTCACCTACTTCAAACCGGCCAAGCTCCGCGCGACGGTGTACGAGGACGTGACCGTCGACGTGCAGCCGGATCCCGAACGCCACCTGGCGCAGGGCTGGATCTACGGCTTCGGTGACGGGCCGGGCGGCTACCCGCCGGAGTGGACGCGGGCGAAGTCGTCGGACTGGCACGCCTTCCTCGATCCCAACGAGGAATGGGAGCAGACCATCTACCGCAACAACTCCGCGGTGGTGCGTCAGGTTTCTCTCGGACTCGAGAACGCGAAGCGCGCCAATGCCTACGGCGACTGGAATCCCGCGTGGCAGAAGTTCATCGCGCGCAACCTCGGCGCCTGGATGCACGCAGAGAACGGCATGGCGCTGCACGTGTTCACCTCGATCCAGCGCTCCGGCCCGACGAACATGATCAACACGGCGGTCGCCGTGAACGCGGCGCACAAGATGCGGTTCGCCCAGGATCTCGCCCTGTTCAACCTCGACCTGTCCGATTCGCTCGACACCTTCGACGGCTCGGTCCACAAAGAGGTGTGGCAGTCGGCCGAGGAGTGGCAGCCCACCCGCCGGGTCGTCGAAGAGCTGACCGCGGTCGGCGACTGGGCAGAGCTGCTGTTCGGCACCAACGTCGTCTTCGAGCAGCTCGTCGGTCAGCTCTTCCGGTCGGAGCTCGTCATGCAGATCTCCGCCAAGAACGGTGACTACGTAACACCGACCATCGTCGGCACCGGTGAGTACGACTACAGCCGCGACCTCGCCTACACCCGGTCCCTCTTCCGGCTGCTCACCCGTGACGAACGGTTCAGCGCCGGCAACAAGCGGCTCTTCGGCGAATGGCTCGCGACGTGGGTGCCGCGGTGCCTGGACGCCGCGCTGGCCCTGCAGCCGATCTGGTCGCAGCCGTCGGACAAGGCGCGCACGTTCGCCGACTCGCTGAGCGCGACCAAGGAGAAGTTCGCACAGGTGCTCGAGGAGATCGGGCTCGACGTTCCGAAGGAGTTGGACCAGTGAGTGTTTCCCTGCAGTTCGGTTCGCAGACCGATGCGTCGAACATGTGCGGCGTCACCCTGATGAATACTCCCGTCGGCCGTGTCGTCGCCGATGTGATGGGCGCCAAAGAAGACGTCTCCCTCGTCGAGTACCCGTCGATGATCCGGGTGGACGGCAAGAAGCTCCTGGAGTTCGACTACCAGGAGCTGACCGACGCGCTCGGCCAGCCCTTCGACGGCTCGATCTTCGAGGAGATCAGCTCCACCCACTACGGCCGCATGGTGCATCTCGACGACCGCACACTGCTCTTCGCCAACCCGGAGGACGCGGCCGAGTACATCGGGTTCGACCTGCCCGCACAAGGCTGACGCCGCACCGCACCACCGGTGGTGGGGCGCCCGGGGAGGTCGCGCCCCGCCACCGGTTCCCACCACAAACCCCGAGAGGATCTCCGATGTACGAAAAGGACGGCGAGCGCTACTACGTCGTGGACGGGCACGTCCACCTCTGGGACGGTCGCGAATCGAACATCAAGAACGTCCACGGCAAGCAGTTCATCGACTGCTTTTACGACTACCACAAGAACCTCAGCCCGGAAGAGGTCGTCTGGGACTACGACACCTACACCTATTACGGTGCCGAGCGCCTGATGAAGGACGTCTTCCAGGAGGGGCACGTCGATCACGCGATCTTCCAGGCGACGCTGCTCAGCGAGTTCTACAAGACCGGGTTCGGACAGACCGAGGAGGCGTTCGGGCTCGCGCGGAAACAGCCGGACAAGCTGACGTACAACCACGCCTACGATCCGCGCAACGGAGAAGCCGGACTGGAGCAGTTGCGACGGGACGCCGACCGGATGAACCTCAAGGGAGTCAAGCTCTACACGGCCGAATGGCACGGTGAATCGCGCGGGTACAAGCTCGACGACCTGTGGTCACGCCGCTATCTCGAAGAGTGCATCAAGCTGGGTATCAAGAACATCCACGTCCACAAAGGACCTACGATCCGGCCGCTCGACCGGGACGCCTTCGACGTCGCGGACATCGACAAGGTCGCGACCGACTACCTCGACCTCAACTTCATCGTCGAGCACGTCGGCCTGCCGCGCTTGGAGGACTTCTGCTGGATCGCGACACAGGAATCGAACGTCTACGGTGGACTCGCCGTCGCGATGCCGTTCATCCACGCGCGGCCGCGGTACTTCGCGCAGATCATCGGAGAACTGCTCTACTGGATCGGCGAGGACAAGATCCTCTTCGCGAGCGACTACGCGCTGTGGACGCCCAAGTGGCTCGTCGAGCGGTTCGTGGACTTCCAGATCCCCGAGGACATGTCCGAGTACGCGGCCATCACCACAGAGCAGAAGAAAAAGATCCTCGGGCTGAACGCGGCCGCGTTGTACGACCTCGACGTGCCGCGGAGCCTGCGGTTGCCGACCGAGGCCGGTACGGCGGAAGCCGAGGTCGCGGCCGGGGCCGGTGCGCGATGACGACCGCCGCCCTGTCCTTGGAAGCCGAGGTGCTCTCGGCATTGGCGACCGTGCTCGACCCCGAGCTGGACCTCCCGATCACCGAACTCGGTTTCGTCCGGTCGGTGACGATCGACGACGAAGGCGTCGAGGTCCACCTGCGACTGCCCACTTCGTTCTGCGCACCGAACTTCGCCTTCCTGATGGTCTCCGACGCCTACGACGCGCTGGCCGTGGTTCCCGCGGTGGGCCGGGTTCGCGTGCTCTTGGACGATCACCACGACTCCGAAAAGATCAACAGCGGTCTCGCCGCCGGTGCCGGCTATGTCGGCACTTTCGGGGTCGAGGCGGAGGACAGTTTGGCGGAGTTGCGCGACACCTTCCAGCGTAAGGCGCACTTCGCCGCGATGGAACGCTCCTGCCGGGCGGTGCTGGCCGGTGGCGCGTGGACGCTCGAGGAACTGCCGTTGCTGGAACTGTTCGACCTCCCCGAGAACGAGCTGAAGTCGGCGTTGCTACGCAGGCGTGAGGCCATCGGACTGCCCAACGACTCCCACGCCAGGGTGTTCGTCGACCACGGCGGCGAGCCGATCGCGAAATCGGAGGCCGCCTTGTGGCTGCGCCTCGCCGCGGCCACCCGCGTCTCCATCGACGGCAACGCGCACTTCTGTCGCGGACTGCTCGCCACCCGGTACGCCGACACCGACCCGGAGGGAGCGGCCGGCGGCTTCGCCCCGGTCATGACGAACACCAGGAGCCATTCATGAAAGCCGCACAGGTCACCGGGTATCACCAGAACCTGGAGCTACGCGACGTCGAAGAACCCAAGATCTCCGGACCACTGGACGTCGTGGTCAAGGTGGGCGCCGCGGGCGTGTGCCGGACCGACATCCACATCCTCGAGGGTCAATGGGCGGAGAAGACGGGCGTCGGCCTCCCATACACGATCGGCCACGAGAACGCCGGCTGGGTGCACGCCATCGGTGACGCGGTCACGAACGTCGCGGTGGGGGACAAGGTAATCCTCCACCCGCTGGTGACCTGCGGTCTGTGCCGGGCCTGCCGGCGTGGCGACGACGTACACTGCGAGAACTCGCGCTTTCCGGGGATCGACACCCACGGCGGGTACGCCGAGTACGTCCTCACGTCGGCACGGTCCTGCGTCAAACTGGCCGACAACCTCGAGCCCGCGGACGTCGCCGCTCTCGCCGACGCCGGGCTCACCGCCCAACACGCCGCCGCGAAAGCCGCGAAGGTGCTCAGGCCGGGAGAAGTCTGTGTCGTCATCGGAGCGGGCGGGCTCGGCCACATCGGTATTCAGTGCATGAAAGCGATGAGTGCGGCGACGCTCGTCGTGGTCGACCGTAACGCGGCGGCGCTCGAACTCGCCGAACAGGTCGGTGCAGACGTCACCGTCGTCGCCGATGGCTCCCATGTGGACCGGGTACTCGAACTGACCGGTGGCCACGGCGCCGAGGCGGTCCTCGATTTCGTCGGCGAAGGCGGGTCCACCGGCGAAGGCGTCCGCATGCTCCGGCGCGCAGGAAACTATTACGTCGTCGGATATGGCGAGAACATCGACGTGCCGACGATCGACATCATCTCCACGGAGATCAATTTCATCGGCAACCTGGTCGGGTCCTATACGGATCTGCAGGATCTGATGGTCCTCGCCGCCCAGGGCAAGGTGAAGCTGCACACCGCCCGATACCGGCTCGGGCAGTTCCAGCAGGCGATCGACGATCTGAGCGCGGGCAACGTCCGCGGCCGGGCAATTCTCATCCCCTGAATCGAGTGCGTCCTTCTCGCACGGAAAAGGAAGTAGGTCATCATGGCGAAGGAGTTGCGGTTCGGCGTCGATGCGCGGCGCCAGCTCGAGCTGGGCGTGAACACCCTGGCCGACGCGGTGAAGGTCACCCTCGGCCCCAAAGGACGCAACGCGGTACTGGAGAAGCTGACCGGACCGCCGACCATCACCAACGACGGTGTGACCATCGCCCGCGAGGTCCAGCTGAGCGAACCGTTCGCCAACATGGGCGCCCAGCTCGTCAAGGAAGTCGCGATGAAGACCAACGGCGTGGTGGGGGACGGGACCACGACCGCCACAGTGCTCGCGCAGGCCATGGTGCGGGAGGGATTGGTCGCGCTCGGCGAAGGAGCGAACCCCATGCGGGTCCGCCGCGGTATCGAGGAGACCGTCGAGGCGATCGTCGAGTACCTCCGGAAGTCCGCGGCCGCCGTCGCGGGTGAGGTGGAGCTGGAACGGATCGCGACCCTGGCGGCGAGCGACGACGAGCGGATCGGCCGGGTGATCGCACAGGCGCTGGCCGCCGTGGGACGTGAGGGCGTCGTCGAGATCGAGGAGTCCGAGGATCCCGGGCTGAGTGTCGAACTGGTCGACGGAATCGAGTTCGACCACGGCTACACCTCGCCCTACATGGTCACCGACCGGGACCGGATGGAGGCGAGTTTCGACGATCCGGTGATCCTGTTGACCAACAAGAAGATCAGCCAGGTCCAAGAGCTGATGCCCACGGTGGAAGCGGCCCGTCGCCTCGACCGGCCGCTCGTGATCCTCGCGGAGAACGTCGACGGCCCGGCTCTGCAGATGATCGTCGCGGGCAATGTGCACGGCACCTTCCCCGCGGTCGTGGTCCGCGCGCCCGGCTTCGGACACCGGCGGCTGGCCGAACTGGAAGACCTGGCCGCGGCGCTCGGCGGACGTGTCGTCAGCGAGGACGCGGGAGTCACTCTGACCGACGTCACGGAGCGGGATCTCGGCCGGTGCGAGCACATCACCATCACCGAAGACACGACCACGATCATCGGCGGCGCCGGCGACGAGGCCACCGTGCGGGCGCGTATCGGTCAGCTGGACAAGCAACTCGGGCGGGCCCGGATCGAACATGACCAGGACAGCCTCAGGCTGCGGATCGCCAGGCTTTCCGGCCGGGTCGCCGTGGTCAGTGTCGGTGCCGCGACCAGTGTCGAGCTCAAGGAGCGGATGCTGCGCGTCGAGGACTCGCTGGCAGCGGCCAGGGCTGCCCTGGAGGAAGGAGTCGTCGCCGGAGGTGGCGCGGCGCTGGCACAGGCCGCGACGTCCGTCCAGTTGGGCGTCCTCGACGGCGATGCCGCCCAGGGGCGCGAGATCGTACGGCGGGCTCTCGGTGAGCCGCTGCGCTGGATCGCGGCCAACGCTGGTTACGACGGAGCCGAGGTGCTGGATCGGGTCGCCGCCATGGACAACGGTCAGGGGTTCGACGCGCTCACCGGCGAGTATGGCGACCTCTTCGCGGCGGGCGTCATCGATCCGCTCAAGGTGACCCGGTCTGCCCTGGAGAGTGCGGCGTCGATCGCGGCCCTCCTGATCACCACCGAAACCGCCGTCGTCGAACAGGTGTTGGTCAACCCGGGCGCGATCATCGCTCCCGGCGTCGGCGACCTCGCCGAGGGCATGGTCCGCCCGTCGAACATCTATTGACGGGTACGGCAAACGTATTGTGAAGGGGACTTTCGCCGCATTGGCTGCGGGGAAAGTCCCCTTTCACCCGTAGTAGGTGGCCCGAGGCTACCTCGTCAGCGCCGCGCGCGATCGGTCGTGGGCGGCCAAGCGCAGTGCGAGATCGAGGAGGTTTCCGGGTGAGCAATGGAGTTCCACCAGCCCGGCTTCCGCCGCGGCTTTGGCGTAAAAGGACTCGCCGGATCGAGTCGAGGGCCGGACGATTCCCCCGGACATGATCCGCATGTCGGCGGCTTCGGCCAGGGTGTAGCCAGCGCCGATCGCGTCACCATTGATCGCGGCCACGATAGGACATGGGTGAGCGCGCAGCGCGTTCAGCGCGCACTGCAATCGTTTCCACCCCTCAGTCCGGGCCAGGCCAGCCACCGGATCGAGGTCCGGTGCGAAAACGTCGCGGTCGCCGGTGAGGATGATCGGCCGGTCGGGACCGATATAGGCGAGTGCCGCGGCCAGCCGGTCCAGCAGTTCGGAGTCCAGCACGCCGGACTTCGTCGACCGGATGCGGATCACCGCGGTCTCCCGCCGGTATTCCAAATCAATCATCTGAGGCCTCCTCGGAAACCGCGGGCCGAATTTCGAGCGTCTGACTCGCTGAAATCGTACTGAGGCTCGGTTATTTCTTTGTCTCACATTGAGACCGTCACGCAATGACGCATGTGGTGTGATCTCAAGAAGAAGATTCTCCGACGAGTCGATCGATTGGTTCTGGTATCGATGAGTGATCAAGGCCGATCCCGCCCTGGCGAATCGAACCCGCTTGCCGGGCCGTCGGCCGATGCCGCCGCGGATACGCACCTTCCGTGCTTCGAACACGCCTGCCGCACCTTGGTTCCGTCCGGCTGGCGGATCGATGCCGTGACGATCCGCCGTCGACGCGGGCCGGTCAGCCGGCGCAACCCGCCGTCGTGATCCCGTACAGGCGGATCTTCCGGTAGATCGTGGCCCTGGACATCCCGATCGTCTTCGCCGCACTCGTCGGGTTGCCGGCGTTCGCCTGCAAGGCGTTCACGATCGCGTCCCGCTCGAGCGCCTCGATCGGGGAAAGCAGCCGGTGGCTGCTGGAAAGACCTTCCGGCGGCAGATCCGCGAGCTCGATGGTGCCCGTGGAACGGCACCTGGCCGTCGCGGCCAGAACGGAGCGCAGCTGTGCGATGTTCCCAGGCCAGTTCAGCCGGGCCAGCTGGGCCAGCGCGGCGGGTGAACAGGACAGCTGGTCGTCCGGTGAGAGCTGGCGCAGCAGATGCCGAACGAGTTCGGGGAGGTCGTCGATGTGGTGACGCAGGGCCGGGACCTCGACGATCCGGGGGAAGACCGAACGTAGCCTCGGCGGGAATTCGGAAGACCCGCCGGCGTTCACGATCGCGATGACCCGTGCAGCCCCCTTGTCCTCCTGGTCGTGCGCGGAGAGCAGGTCCGTCACTGCGGCGGCCTGCTTGTCGGTCAGCTGTTCGGCATGCCGGAGCACCACCGTCGCATCGGCGATCGCGAGGTCCGCGGACAGCTCGCCGAGCCAAGTGCCGAAGTCGGCGGTATCCGGCGGAACCAGGCTTCGTAGCGGTCGATGAGGGTCCCGGCTCATGTGGAGGGCGCGGAGAAGGGTGGCCTTGCCGGCGCCTGGTTCGCCCTCGATGGCGAACCAGTCGCCACGTGTCCAGCAGGCCACACCCTGCTGGACACAGCGTGTCCAGGCTGGGCCGCTGCCCGCGATGCCGGGTAGCGCGGCCGTGCGCCGCTGGGGCAGGACGATCCCGCAAGCGGTCGGATCCGGGCGTTTCTCGAGCCGGATCCGGAACATGCCGCCGGCGAGCCCGTTGTCGGCTGAGACCGGCGTGTAGCGCAGCTGAGCCGTACGCCCGCTGGGCAATTCGACGGTGCGTTGCGTATGCCGGTTGTCCGCGCGCATCGTGTCGACCGCGTAGCCGATGAGCGTTTGCTGTTCGGCCGGGTCGACGGAAAGCCGGAGCGCGTCGTTCATCATGACGACATCGTTGTTGAGGGCGAGCACGGGTGAGGAGGTCCGCTGGCAGACCTTCATGTACTCGCGCATGAGCGCGACTTCCCGCTTGCCGGTCTGGGTGACCAACTCCGCCTCGATCTGGCGGGCGGTCGCCGAGGCCAGCGCGGTGAGCATCGGCCCGGGTGCCTGGCTCCAGGTCGTGATGTCCAGGACGCCGACCACCTTGCCGCGGACCGGGTGGCGGATGGGTGCGCCGGCGCAGGCGAACTCGCGCAACGCTCCGGTGTAGTGCTCGCGACCGTCGACGAAGGCCGGTGACCGGCTCGTCAGGGCCGTCCCGATCCCGTTCGTGCCGACGAACTGCTCGGCGTAGCTGAATCCGGGCGCGAGCTGGACCGCGTCCAGTGATTGCTCGATCTGGTGGCTGGAGGAGCGCCGGTCGAGGACCAAACCTGCTTGATCGGTCAAGATCGTGCTGACCGCTTCGCCTCGCAGCTGGTCGTGCAAGGCGTCGAGAATATGAGCAGCGCTGCGGGCCAGTGGCGCTTCGAGGTCTGGATCGCGGATGAAGGGTGCGAGAATCCGGTCGGCGTCCACGTTGTTGTCGCGCGATCGTTCCCAGGACGCGAGAATTTCTCGCCTTATCTGCGGGTCGCGCTCGCCTTCGCCGCTTAGGAACCGATCCCGGGCATCAGCAAGCTCAGCGCCGTCGGTTACGAGAGCGCTGGCGGTGTTCGGCCCGCGTAGCTCCATTGCCACGGGAGGCTCCCTTCGCGTCGCCCCTTCCCGCTCAGGGTAGACCGGCTACGTGTGACCGGTATCTCAAAATGAGACGATCCCCGCCCGGGGGTTCGAGGGCAGGCCGCGTCTCAAATTGCGACGGACGCGTGGCCCGCGGCGGTGTCCAATGACGAGTGAGCTTCGACTGCGCACAAAAGGAGCGCGCCATGGTTGAACAGAACCCGAGCCTCGGTCTTTCGAGTCGTGAGCTGGCCATGTTGAGGGCGGTCGCCGCTGGGCGTGCCCAGCTTTCGTTGAGCTGCGAACCGGATTTGTTCGTCGACGGCCTCGCCTGCTGTGACCAGATCGCCGCGCGCCGGCTGGCTCGGCTGAACTTGATCAGGCCCGCGAGGCCTGGCCGTCCAGGTCGGCGGGTGCCTGCCAAGCTGACCAGCGCCGGTTACGCGGCGGTCGAATCCGGCAAGGTCGCGGCCTAGGAGGCCGTCGGCGATGAAGGGCGAGATGGCGGCGGTGGTGTGGTCGGCGCCGAAATGGAGGGCGAACTCGCGGCCGTGGCGGTAGGAGGCGTGGGCGGCCCCGAGTGCGACCAGGGCTATGCAGCAGCACTGAACGGCCAGAGTTGGAATGCGCCACAGCCCGGGCGGGGTTGCTCCGTTCGGGCTGCCCATGGCGGTCACCAGGCCTTGCGGCTGTGCCGCTCGATCACGATCGTCGCGGAGATCCGCAGCTCACGATGCGATTTCGGTTCGTGGGGTTGTTGTCGGAATCGCGCCAGGGATTCGAACTCACACACCGTCATCGCGCCTTCGAGCCGGTGTTCACAGCTGTGCACACCCGCGACGCCCGTCCCCGAGCCTTGAAATAGAAGAAACCTTCACTCGGTAAGGTTGAGTGAAGGTTCTCGCAACTGGTGAGATCTCACCTAAAGCGGTGTCCGAGGGGCGATCACTATCCACACGGCTCTGGCTTGCGTGACATTTAGTAGTTGAGCGTGTCGGTAGTCGATAGTGAGTACTTCCGTGTTTAAGAATACTCGCACCCGCGACAACAACCTCACGACCCGCAACAACTAGTTCTTCCCGCGTCGGTACTCGCTGGGGCTGCAACCGTGTTCTCTGCGGAAAGTGCGCGAGAAGTAGAACGCGTCGTTGTAGCCGATGGTCCTGGCGATCTCGGAGATGTCGCGGGACGTGGTAACCAGCAGCTCGCGCGCTCGGGCCATCCGCAGGCGCTTGGCGTATTCGACCACGCCGCAGCCCGCCGCCATCCGGAAAAGGGCCGCGAAGTGCGAGGGGGACAGGCCCGCCGTGCGCGCGAGCTCTTTGACGATCACCGGCTTCGCGAAGTTGTGCCGCAGGTACTCCTGCGCCTGGCGAACCGGCTCGGTGGGCTGGTGGGCTTCGGTCAGTGCGTCCGCGGCCAGCTGCGCCAGCAGAGTCCAGCCCGCGCCGGAGGCCGAGATAAGGTGCGGGAAGGTCTCGTCCCGCTCGAGGAAGCCGATGGCATCGTCGATCGCCGAGACGGCCCGGTAGACGTCGCGCACCTCGATGATGGCTTCTCCGCCGTCCGGTGTGACGACCGAGAGCAGCTCCGAGACCTGGGAGCCCGCGGCGTGCAGCCACCAGATCGTCCAGGGGGCGCGCGAGTCCGCCCGGTAGAAGTGCGGGAGGGATGGGGGCAGGACCAGGGCATTTCCCGGCCTGATCACGTTCACTCTGCCGTCGACCTCGCAGTGCCCGACACCGTCGGTGCAGACGATCACGATGGCTTCCGGTGCGCTGCGCGGGCGGTGCATGCCGTGGTTGGCCGCGCTGGGGAAGTACCCGGCGTCGGTGACGAGCAGGCCCGAGGTCGGGGCTCTGCGCAGGGCCGACGCCACCAGCGGCCGCGGCAGCACGCGCAACCGCTGACCTGGGAAGCCATCGGGCAGCAGCATCCGCACACCGTACAGCCGGCCGTCGAATCGTCCAGGTGACTCGGTCGATTCGGCCATCCCGCCGAACGGGTGCCCGGGCATAGCGTTGCCGCATGTCACAGGGTGAATCGACGCTGATCCTGCCGTCCCGCCCCGCCGAGCACGCCGAGGCCGGGGTCGCGGCGTGGCAGGCGGGGGTGATGATCGACAGCTACCTTCCCGAGGCGCCCGACCGGTATCCCGCCTACCTGGACCGGCGCGTCTATCAGGGCTCCTCCGGGCGGGTGTATCCACTGCCGTTCCATGACCGGATCAGCCCGGTGAAGGCCCCGGCGGAGTGGGACGCGGTGCACCTGGAGAACCGCTGGCTGCGGCTGATGGTGCTGCCCGAGCTCGGTGGCCGCATTCACGTTGCTTTCGACCGCACCCGAAACTACGACTTCTTCTACCGCAACCCGGTGATCAAGCCCGCTCTCGTCGGCCTGACCGGCCCGTGGATCTCCGGCGGAGTCGAGTTCAACTGGCCGCAGCACCATCGGCCGGCCACGTTCCTGCCGGCCGACGTCGAGATCGAGCACGAGCCCGATGGCGCCGTGACCGTGTGGTGCTCCGACCACGACCCCTTCGACCGGATGAAGGGAATGCACGGCGTCCGGATGCGGCCCGACAGCGCCGTCCTGGAGTTGCGGGTGCGGCTGTACAACCGCTGCGAGCGGACCCGGACGTTCTTGTGGTGGACCAATATCGCCGCGCGAGCGGATGAGAACTACCAGTCGTTCTTCCCCCGTGACGTGCGGGTGGTCGCCGATCACGCCAAGCGCGCGACGACCGGCTTCCCCGCCGCGGATCGGGCCTACTACGGGGTCGACTACCCGGCCCGGCACGACGAGGTCGACACGGTCGCCGGTGGCGGGCAGGTCCGCGGCGACCGCCTTGACTGGTACCGCAACATCCCGGTGCCGACCTCGTACATGTGTGTGGGCAGCAAGGAAACGTTCTTCGGCGGCTATGACCATGCGGCGCGGGCCGGTTTCGTGCACGTCGCCGATCGGCAGATCGCTGTCGGGAAGAAGCAGTGGACTTGGGGCGCTTCGGAGTTCGGTGATGCTTGGGGCCGCAATCTGACCGACGACGGTTCGGCCTACGTCGAATTGATGGCCGGGGTCTTCACCGACAACCAGCCGGACTTCTCCTTCATCGCGCCCGGGGAGACGAAGGTGTTTTCCCACTTCTGGTATCCGATTCAGGAGATCGGCCCGGTGCAGGCGGCAACCGTGGACGCCGCGGTGCGGGTGGACCTCCGGGGAACGAGCGCGCGGGTCGGAGTCATAGTGACGGCTGACCGCCCCGGATGCCGCTTGTCGCTCGTCGACGGCACGGGGGCCGAGGTCGCCGAGGTGCGCGCCGACATCGCGCCGGGCAAGCCCTTCCAGGAGAGCATCCCGCTGACGCGGCCCGCTGATCGACTCGTGCTGCGCGTCCTCCACGGTGACGAACTGTTGGTGGAGTGGGATTCCCTGGTTCCCAGTGTGGACGATCAAGTCACCCCGGCACGCGAGCCCGCCGCGCCCGAGGACGTGCCGACCGTGGAAGAGCTGGCCGTGATCGGCGCGCACCTCGATCAGTACCGGCACGCGACGCGCTCACCGGAACTGTACTGGCGTGAGGCAGTGCGCCGCGATCCCGCGCATGTCGCGGCCAATGTCGGGCTCGCTGGGCGCGCGTATCAGCGTGGTGACTTCGCTGAGGCGGAGAAGTTGTCGCGGGTAGCCGTTTCCCGGCTGACGACGTTGAACCCCAACTCGGCCGACACGACCGCGCTGTACTGCCTCGGTCTCGCGCTGGAGCGACTCGGCCGCGCCGACGAGGCCTACGACGTATATGGTTCCAGCTCCTGGGCGCGTGCGTGGCGGGCACCGGCGGGCTATCGCATGGCGCGCATCGACGCCGCACACGGGCGGAACGGGGAGGCGCTGGCCAGGCTTCAGGATGTGCTGCGCACCGAGCCGGAGCACCTGCAAGCCCGTGCGCTCCGGGTGATCGTGTTGCGCCGTAACGGAAAAGACGGTCAAGCGGCAGAACTTGCCGAAGCCACCCGTGCGCTTGATCCCCTGGACTGGTGGACGCGCGATCTGCTTGGCCTGCCTCTCACTACGGACGCGCAGACCTGCCTTGACATCGCGCTGGAGTACATCGGCGTTGGTGAGCACGACGCGGCGCTGCGGGTGCTCGACGTCGCCCGCGAGCGGGAGGGTTCTCGCGCGATCGGACAGACAGCGGCCGGGCCGTTGCTGGAGTACTACCGAGCCGAGGTGCTACGCAGGCTGGGCAGAGACCACGAGGCGCGTGAAGCCGTTGGGAGGGCGCAAAATCTCGACGCGACGTGGTGTTTTCCTTCGCGGTTGGACGACGCGTTGACGTTGGAGCGTGCGGCGAACTCCGACGACACGGACGCGCGGGCTCGCGCGCTGCTCGGACACTGGCTCTACGCCAACGGACGCCCTGATGACGCGTGCACGGCCTGGAATGCCGCAGCAGTGATCGACCCGGATGATCCCGTGGTGTGGCGGAATCTGGGGCTCGCGGCCTTCAACCATCTCGGTGACGCCGACCAGGCATGCGCGGCCTACGACTCCGCGCTCGCCGTCGCGGGGGACGACGCCAGGTTGATCTTCGAGCGTGACCAGCTCAGCGCGAGGCGCGGCGTGCCGCCCGGGCAACGGCTGGACTGGCTCCTGCGGAACCGCGCCCTGGTCGAGACGCGGGACGACGCCACCCTTGAGCTCGCGAACCTGCTGATCACCGCCGACCGGCTCGACGAGGCCCGCGAACTGCTGCTTGGCCGCACCTTCCAACCATGGGAGGGCGGTGAGGGCGACGTGCTGCGCGTGTGGGACCGGCTGTGCCGCTCGCAATCCACAGTGGACGATGCGTTCGCGCCGCCGGAATCCCTCAGCGAGGCAAGGCATCCGCTCGCGAACACCGCGCAGCTGCACCTGATGCGGGGTGACATGCTCGGCGACCGGGCGGCGTGGGAGCTGGCCGCCGCGCAGCAGGGCGACTTCCAGGGGATGAGTACCCAGCCCTACTCCGAGGCGACCTACTCTTCGGTGCTCGCGCTGCGCAGGCTTGGTCGCACCGAGGAAGCCGACCGGCTCACCGAGGCATTGCGCGACTTCTGCGACACGTTGGAAGCGAGCCCGGCGACCGTGGACTACTTCGCGACTTCGCTGCCGTCGATGTTGTTGTTCACCGAGGACCTGGCCGCCGCACAGCTGCGCCGAGTAGGTTTTTTGCGGGCGCAGCTCGACATTCTCGACGGACAGCACGCACGCGCGGGTGACCGGCTAGCCGCGCTGCTGGCCGAGGACCCGCACCACGTCGACGCGCTGGACCTCGCCCGATCGATCCGGACTCCAACGCCGTGACGGCGTCTGTGCACCGTCACGGCGTGCGGGATTCGTTACACATCAGGACTATCCGCCACGGTTCCGGTCGCGGCCGCGTCGGCGTACTTCGCGAGGCGCTCGGCCATCGGGACCCCGGCGCGATGGGCTCGCCTGCCGGTGCCGCCGCGCTGCCACGGCGCCGGGCCGGTCAGCGGGCGGAACTCGACTCCGGCCGCCGCCAGCCGGTCGAGGTGGCGGGGCAGCCGCCGGTGGAGATCCTGCGTGCGGGAGCCCCAAGCGATCTCCGCGAAGGCACACGTTCGCGGGTACAGAAGGTAGTCGACCAGTCGTGGGTCCTTGACGAACTCGGTCCACATCTGACACTGGATCCCTTGCACACGAGCACTTTCGGCCTCGGACCAGTCCTGCGGGATCGGCTCCCACGAGGCGACGTCGTCGAGGGTGACCGGGCCGCCGATCGCGAGCGGCTCGTCGGGGTGGGCCTCCTGGAAGTAGTCGAAGTAGGTCGGCATGACCGGCGAGAGCACGACGTCGTGCCCGGCCGCCGCCGCCCGGCGGGCGACCTCCGCGCCACGCCACGCCATGACCAGCGTGGTGGTCGACTCCGCGTCGGCGGCGCTTCCTTGCGCGGCAAAGCTGTCGTCCCACGTGACCGGTGTTTTGCCGTGATCGGCCAGCATCTGCCGCACTTCGGCCATCAGGGCGGCGAAGATCTCGGCGCTTCCGGAAAGCCTCCGCTTGTCGGCGAACGCACGCACCACCGGGTCGTCGTCCCACGCCCGCAGGACCGACTCGTCGCCACCCACGTGCACGTAAGGGGAAGGGAACAGCGGGAGCAGCTCGTCGAACAGGAGGCGCAGGAACTCCAGGGACCGCTCCGACGGAGCCAGGAGCGCGTCGTGCACACCCCAGTTCGGGTGCACCGCGCGATCCGGCACGGACGGGGACCCGAACTCCGGGTAGGCGGCCAGCAAGGCGCCGGTGTGGCCGGGAACGCCGATCTCCGGGACGACCGTGATCGCGCGATCCGCCGCGTAGGCGACGATCTCGGCGAGGTCGTCGCGGGTGTAGTAGCCGCCGTGCGGTGTGCCGTCGTGGACGACCTCGTCGGAGTAGTGGCTGACCTGGCTCGTCGCCCGCCAGCTGCCGACCTCGTGCAGGCGCGGGAAGCGAAGGCTCTCCACCCGCCAGCCCTGGTCGTCGCTGAGGTGCAGGTGCAAGGTGTTCAGCTTGTGCGCGCTCATCAGGTCGATGTGGCGCAACACCTCCCGCTTGGGCAGGAAGTGCCGGGCGACGTCGAGGAGCATTCCGCGCCAGCGGAATCGTGGGCTGTCCTCGACACGGACGACCGGTGCGACCCACCGGACGTCCGACGGCGCGGCCTGCCGGTAAGCGGCGTCGGGAAGGAGCTGGCGCAGGGTCTGCACGGCATACACGACACCGGAATGGTCCGCCGCGGTGATGGTCACTCCGGCCTCGGTCACGTCGAGCACGTAACCCTCAGGAGGGGTCGCGCCCGCGCGAAGCAGCACCCGCAGACCCGCGGGATCGGTGACAACCTTGCCGGCCATGGGCAGCAGCGCGATCGCCCGCAGGACCGCCGCCCGTTCCTCCGCCGGCACGTCAAGGCGCACCGGGAGTTCGGCCGGAAGCTGGAACACCCCCGCGCCGAGCAGCACCGAGTGCGGTTGGGGGATGAGGTGTGCCGCCCGCTCTCGCGCGTCGTCGTGGCTCATGGTCGCTGCCTCCCTGTATGCGTGCACATGTTTCTTTCTGTTCATTCATCGTTTAGAGAACGCATATAGTGCTCATTTGATAGCTACTATGCACATAAAAGAACAAAACCCACCACGAAGGGACGCCGATGTACCTTCCGATCGCCGAGGTTGCCTGCGTGCCGGCTCGGGCGCGCGTCTTCGAGCAGGGCTGGCAGTCCTGGAGCCCCACCGGCACCTACCCGGGTGACGCGACCTCTCCCCGGCCGTCCTCGGCGCAGATCGCGGCGAGCTGCTTCCGCTTCGACCGGCCGATGCCGGAGTCCGGATTCCAGGGCGAGGGACTTGTCGTGATCGACCCTGGCGACGGCGGCCCGGTGCGGTCGTGGTCCGCGGTGGATCACTCCGCCGAAGTCCCCTCCATCCGCGTGCAGGCGCTCGGGGACCGGCTCGTCGTCTCCAGCCTGGGCGCTGTCCGGGAGACCGAGCACGCCGACCTCCCGCGCGCACTCGTCGCCTGGGCCGAGGAGGTGGCGGCCGTCGGTGGCGTGACGGCGGTCCGTCCGCTCGGTCCGGGGTGGAGCAGCTGGTACGGGCACTGGAACAAGGTCACCGAGCAGGACATCGCCGACACCCTGGTGCACGCCGAACGACTGGAGCTGCCGCTGGAGATCATCCAGCTCGACGACGGCTACCAGAGCGCGATCGGGGACTGGCTCGACATCCGGCCGGGCTTCGGCTCCCTTGAAGGAGTGGCGAAACGCGTCGCCGACACCGGGCGGCGCGCGGGCATCTGGCTGACGCCGTTCTTCGTCGCCGCCGACAGCCGGGTGGCGACCGAGCATCCGGACTGGCTGGTGCGGGGCACGCCCGCGATGCGCGAGTGGGACCGGGACATCGCGGTGCTCGACGTGACGCACCCTGGCGCGGCGGAGCATCTGGGCGGCGTGTTCAGATCCCTTGTGGCGACCGGGTTTTCGTTCTTCAAGATCGACTACATCTACGCCGGAGCACACCCCGGCCGGCGGCACGCCGACGTGTCGGGGCACGACGCCTACGTGGCGGGGATGCGGATCATCCGCGAGGCGGTCGGGCCGGACTCGACCGTTCTCGGTTGCGGCGCACCGATGCTGCCCAGTGTGGGACTCGTCGACGCCATGCGGGTCAGCCCGGACACCGCGATCGCCGTCGAACCCAAGTCCGGGGACGTCAGCCAGCCCTCGCAGCTCGGCGCGCGGCTGGCCGGTGCCGCGCGGGAGTTCATGCACGGCCGGTTATGGGTCAACGATCCCGACTGCCTGCTGGTGTCTCCAAGCGTGGAAGACCGCGCAGGCTGGGCGGATCACGTGGCCTCCAGCGGTGGGTGGAGGTGTTCGAGCGATCGCCTCGCCGATCTCGACGAGTGGGGAGCCGCGCGCACTCGCGAGCTGCTCACGCCGTCAACCGGTCCTGCCTGATCTCTCCGGAAGGGAGTCCGCCATGGCTCAGGTCCTCACGGTGCCGACCCCGCCGCCACCGGTCTCGACCCGGCCGGTGCCGCCACGGGGACGTCGTCGGCGGGCGCGGGAAACCCTGACGGCATATGCCTTTGTGGCCCCGAGCCTGTTCGGCGTCGTCGCGTTCCTTTTGCTGCCAGTACTGATCGTCGCCGGGCTGAGCCTGTTCGACTGGAAGCTGCTGGCCGAGCCGGAGTTCGTCGGGCTGGCCAACTACGAGCGGCTCTTCGCCGACGGCGGGATCGGCCACTCGCTGCTGGTGACCATCGCCTACGTGGTCCTGACCATCCCGGTGCAGACGGTGCTGGCCCTGTTGCTCGCGCTGCTGCTCAACCAGCGAGTGCGCGGCGTGAAGATCTTTCGCGCGATGTTCGTCCTGCCCTGGATGGCGACGCCGGTGGTGATGGGCCTGGTGTGGGGCTGGATCTTCGATCCGGCCAACGGCGCGGTCAACTCCTTCCTGGAGATCTTCGGGATCGGCGGACCGAGCTGGCTGTCCTCGGCCGGCCTCGCGCTGCCCTCGGTAGCGGCGACGCAGGTGTGGCAGTTCGCGGGCTACAACATGCTGTTCTTCCTCGCCGGGTTGCAGTCCATCCCGAAGGACTTCTACGAGGCGGCCACGCTGGACGGGGCGTCGCCGGTCCGGCAGTTCTTCGCGATCACACTGCCGCTGTTGCGCCCGACGCTGTTCTTTGTCCTTGTCACCAACGTGATCGGCTCGTTCCAGGTCTTCGACACCGTTTTCGTGATGACCAACGGCGGTCCTGGCAACAGCACCGAGGTCATCAACTACACGATCTACCAGACCGCGTTCCGGCAGTTCGATTTCGGCTACGCCTCCGCCATCGCGATGGTGCTGTTCCTGATCATCCTCGCGGTCACCATGGCGCAGGTCCGGTACTTCAACCGCACCACGACCTACGACCTGACCTGAGAGGGGCCGACCGTGACCACGACCACCCGGCGACGGCGGCCATCCCGCCGCGCCGCCCTCTACGCGACGCTGATCATCGGGGCGGCCATGTCGGTCTTCCCGTACTGGCTGATCGTCTCGACCGCGTTGAAACCGCGCGGTGAGCTCTTCGAGGCGGCACCGTGGGCGCCGCCGTCCTCGCCGACGCTGGAGAACCTCGGCACGCTGCTGAGCTCGGACTTCGCGCAATCCATCCTCAACACCTTCATCTTCGTCACCATCCTCACCGTGGGGCAGCTGATCTTCACCACACTGGCGGCGTACGCGTTCGCGCGCTTGGACTTCCGGGGCCGCAACTCGCTGTTCTGGCTGTACCTGGCCACCCTTATGGTGCCCAACGTGGTGACCCTGATCCCGCTGTTCCTGATCATGCGTGAGCTGGACCTGGTGAACAGCTGGTACGGGCTCGTCGCGCCGTACGTCTTCGGCACGCCGTACGGGATTTTCCTGATGCGCCAGTTCTTCCGCAGCATCCCGCGCGAGATCGAGGAGGCCGCGCGGGTGGACGGCGCGGGGCACCTGACCATCCTGTGGCGGATCATCCTGCCGCTGAGCAGGCCGATCCTGGCCACGCTGGCGATCGTCACGGTGATCTCGTCCTGGAACAACTTCCTGTGGCCGCTGATCATCACCAGCAGCGAGGACACCCGCGTGGTCACCGTCGCGATCGCCGCCCTGCGCTCGGAGATCGGCATCGACTACACCCGGATGATGGCAGGCAGCCTGCTCACGCTGCTGCCGATGCTGCTCGTCTTCGTCTTCTTCCAGCGCTACATCGTCCGGTCGGTCGCACTGACCGGACTCAAGTGACACAAAGGAGTGTCCCCATGAAACTCTCGGCTTTCCGGCGGAAGATGCTCAGCGCGCTGACAGTCGGCGCACTGGTCGGGCTGGTCGCCGCCTGCGGCGGCAGCGGCGACAGCAACGGCAAGACGACACTGACCTACCGAATCTGGGACGAGCAGCAGCAGAAGGGCTACGAGAAGGTCTTCGAGGCGTTCAAGGCCCAGTACCCCGACATCGACGTCAAGATCGAGCTTCAGCCCTACGACCAGTACTGGACCAAGCTCGTCACCGAGATGGTCTCCGGCACCGCGCCCGACGTGTTCTGGATGACGCCCGCGAACTTCCCCGAACTGGCAACGCAGGGCGCGTTGATGGACGTCTCCGCCGCCCTGGAGCAGTCCGGCCTCGCCAAGGACAAGTACCACCCCAACGTGGTGGATTCCTTTACCTACAAGGGAAAGATGTACGCCGTCCCCAAGGACTGGGGCGTACCGGGGATGCTCTACAACAAACAGGTCTTCGCCGAGGCCGGCGTCGTGATGCCCACCGAGCCGCTGACCTGGGCGCCCGACGGATCCGGGACGTTCCTGCCGCTGATGCAGAAGCTCACCGTCGACGTGAACGGCAAGCACCCCAATGAAGCCGGCTTCGATCCGGCCAAGGTCAAGCGGTGGGGCTTCGCCTCCTGGAACCACTCGGGCACCCAGTGGCTGAACTGGATCCCGAGCAACGGCGGCACGACGATCACCAAGCCCTACGGCACGTTCAACTTCAACGAGCCCGCTTCGGTCGAGGCGTTGCAATGGGGCGTCGACCTGATCAAGAAGTGGCACGTGTCCCCGCCCGCCGAGCAGACCAACCCGCCCGCGGGCCGGGCGACCGAGATGTTCCAGCGCGGCGAGGTCGCGGTCTTCCCGGCCAACAACGCGCTGCTGCCCTTCGTCGCCCCCAACTCGACCTTCCCGATCGGCACCACATCGCTTCCCGCGGGCAAGGCGGGCCGCGTCGTGATCATCAACGGCCTCGGCGAGGCGGTCTACTCCCGCACCGAGCATCCCGACCAGGCCAAGCAGCTCGTGTCGTTCCTGGCCACCCCGCAGGCGCAGGCGATCATGGCCGAGGGCGGCTATGTCTTCCCTGCCATCAACGACCTCGCCCCGCGCTACGTCGAGCACTGGAAGGCCAAGGGCATCGACACCCAGCCGTTCCTGGACGAGGCGCGCGGCAAGACGGTGAACTTCCCGATCGTGTCCGGCTTCGCCGCGGCGGAACCCAAAATCAACCAGATCTTCAACGACATGTACCTCGGATCGGTCAATGTCCCCGACGCGGCGGGGGAGGCTGTCAAACAGGGCAACGCCCTGCTCAAACCCGAGAAGTAAGGAGGTCTGCCATGTCCGCATCACCCAAGAGATGGCGAGCGGCGGCGATCGCCACCGCCGCGTCGCTGGCCGTCTCACTGGCACCGGCCGCGACGGCCGAGCCCGCGCCCGGGGTGCCCGTGCAGCTGCTGTCGATCACCGACCTGCACGGCTACTTCGGCGAGTACACCACGACCGTGCCCGGCTCGCGTGCCGGTGAGCCCGCGAAAACCGTCGGTGGCGGGGCGTATCTCGCCTCGCACCTCGACCGGCTGCGCGCACCGGAGAACTCCGTACTGTTCTCCGCGGGCGACGACTTCTCCGGCTGGCCGTCGGAGACCGCGTGGTTCTGGAACGAGCCGACGATCGAGTACATGAACAAGATCGGCGTCGAGTTCTCCACCGTGGGCAACCACGAGATCGACCGGAAACCGGCCTACCTCGAGCATATGATGGAGGGCACCTGTCAGGGCCGCCCCGACCGCGACCTCTGCTTCACCGACTCGACCGGGAAACGCTTCCAGGGCGCGGACTTCGACTACTACTCCGCGAACGTGATCAACGAGGCCACCGGACGGCCGCTGGTCAAGCCGTACCACGTGCGGCAGGTCGACGACGGTCGCGGTGGGACGCTCCCGGTGGGATTCATCCACGCCACGACCACCCACACGCCGGAAGAGCAGCTCTCCTACTGGCCGAGCGAACTGAAGTTCCTGCCCGAGGCGGAGACGATCAACCGCTACGCCGAGGAGCTGCGCGGTCGGGGCGTCCAGGCCATCGTCGCCGTTGTGCACGAAGGGTTCTCGCAAGCGAACGGGGCGGGGTACAACGACTGCACCGCACCGTTCGGCCCGCTCGCCGACATGAACAAGCAGATCAGCCCGGCGGTGGACGCCATCGTCGGCGGGCACTGGCACGCGCTGGTGAACTGCATGCTGCCCGACCCGGCCGGCAATCCCCGCCCGGTGGTGGATGCGGCGAACCACGGCAGGCTGATCAACGAGATCAACCTGGAGCTGGACCCGGCGACCGGCGATGTCCGCCGAGACCGGACGAAGTCGGTCAGCCACGCCAACACCCGTGATGTCGCACCGGATCCCGAGGTGCAGCGGATGGCGAAGTACTGGAAGGACCGGCTCCCGGCGCGGGGTAACCAGCAGGTCGCCACAGTCGCCGGCGATCTCACCCGCACCTCCGGCACCGACGAGGAGTCCACGCTCGGCAACACCACCGCCGATGCGTTCCTCTGGGCGGCCAACAGGGACGGACAGGCCGACCTCGCGGTCGCGATGCCGGGAATCTTGTTGCGCGACATACCTTTCGCTCCCAATCCAGCCAATCCCGCGGACGCACCGGGACGGGTGCTGTTCTCCGAGCTGGTCTTCGGCACAGTTTACGAGAACGGCATCGGCCCGGCCGTCGTGCGCGGGACGGTGACCGGCAAGAAACTCGACGAGCTGATCGAGAGCCAATGGCAGCGAGGGGCCGACGGTGTCGTGACGTATCGGCACATGGCCGTTTCCGGCAACGTTTCCTATACCTACGACCCCGACGCCCCGCTCGGGCAGCACGTCGACATCAAGAAGATCCGGATCAACGGGAAGCCGGTGAAGGCCGACCGCGAGTACCGGATCGCGACTCTGGCCAACAACTTCTTCGCCCGCAACGCCACACCCGGGTTCACGGCGCTTTTTGAAGCCAGGAACCAGGATCGGAGCATCTACTCCGGTGCGGACGCGCTTTGGAAGTACCTGGAGGCGAGGTCGCCGGTCCGGCCGCCGAAGCTCGACCGGGTCCGGCCCGCACCGGGAAACCGGCCTGCGTAGTCACCTGAACCGGGACGGAGGGGTTGGCACGTGTTCGCTCATCGAGTCGAACTTGCGGACATAGGTCAGTCCCTCCGGGATCTCGATGCTGGTCGTCGAGGTCCAGCCACGGGCCAGGGTGGGCCAGTCGGGCACGTCGGGGTGGAAGTGCGGCCGGAACGGCTCGTAGCCGTCGATGAAGGCGGCCGGTTCCGACCTCGCCTGCCACCGGATGTCCGCCGACAACCGCAGCCGGTCGCTGAGGTTGGGGCGGGCCCCGTGCACGGTGAGGCTGGTGAACATGAGCACGTCCCCCTGGCCGAAGTGGGTGCTGCGCCAGTCGTCCACGCCACTGCCCGTCACCTGCGCGGTGACCCCGCCGGGGCCTTCCGCCCGGGACACACCGAGCACGCCAAGCTTGTGCGACCCGGCGAGGACCTCGAGCCCGCCTGCGTCGGAGGGACAGTCGGCGAGGGGGATCCACATGGTCAGGGTGTCGACCGCGCCCTGGATGAGGCGGTAGTCCTGGTGAGCGGGTGTGGGTGTGGCCCGCGGCGTCGGCGCCGTGATGCGGGCGATGTGCATCGGGTGGCAGAAGACCTCCTCGCCGAGCAGCCGCTGAGCCAGGCCGCGCAGCTCCTCCCGTTCGCTGAGCTCGTGGAAGGACTGCGTCGCCTGCACGGCGGAGTACATGCCGAAGAAGGTGGACTTGCCCTCCTCGACCGCCCGGTCGGACGCCCGCAGCTCGTGCGGCTCGGTGCCGGAGGCCAGCCACCTGCTGTCGTGGAGCACGGCCGCGATGTCGGCGCGAATACCGGTGACGTAGTCGCTGGGCAGCAGGCGGGGGAAGTAGAGGTAGCCGTCCTCGGACATGCGCTCCCGTAGCGCCGCGACGTCGTCGGCGATGTCGCTGGAATCGATCAACTGCTTCATGTTCTGCCTCCGCGGTGGGGTCTCGACGTATTCGACTGTAGGAAGGGCGGGGCATCGCGGACATGGCTGAACCTGCCGGGAAGATGACAGATCCTGCTGTGACGCCCTCGCCTCCGGCCGGGTTGCTCGTCGTCGGCGAGAGCACCTTCACCAAGCGCCTTGAGGCGATCCGGCCGACCGGCTCACCGAGCTGGCTGCTCATGTGGACAACGCGGGGGCGCGGCGTCGTGCACCACGGGGACACGGCTCTGACCACCAGCGCGGGGCGGCTCGTGCTGATCGAACCCGGCGTGCGGCACACCTATGGAGTCGCACCCGACGCCGCGGAATGGTCGCTGCTGTGGGCACATTTCCGCGCACCACAAGGAAACTGGCTCGGGGCGAGTCGCCATCTGACGCCGGCGGCGAGTGGCGCCGCGGAGGCCATCGACGCCGCCTTCGACCGGCTCCGGCGTTACGCCCGGCTCACCGGTGATCACATCCCGCCGTCGCCGGTCCACCTCCCGGCCTTCGCCACCCGCCCCGAACAGCAGGCCCTCGCCATGTGCGTGCTCGAGGAGATCGTGCGCCTGGCCGACCTCGCCGGCGCTCCCGCCGCGCCGCCGGGCCCTGACCCGCGCATCGCCCGCGTGCGGCAGCTCATTGCCGAGACACCGGAGGCGCCGCACACCCTGAACTCGCTCGCCGCCACCGCCGGGCTGTCACCGTCGCACTTCAGCCACCTCTACGTGAGGGCCACCGGCCACAGCCCCATGCAGGAGGTGCGCACCCGCCGCTTGCACCGCGCGGCTCGGCTGCTGACCGGCACGGGAATGTCCGTCGCCGCGGTCGCCGGCACCGTCGGCTACGTCGACCAGTTCCACTTCAGCCGCGCGTTCCGCCGCGAGTTCGGCCTGCCGCCGAGCAGCTACCGGCACAACGGCGAGGTTCCCGGCTGGGACTGACGTGTGCGGAATCAGTGCGGGCGTCCCCAACACCGACCCCGTCAGGCAGGAGACCACTAGGGGACTCATGGACCAGCCGCTCGGCGAGGCATTGCGGAGCTATCGCATCGCGTTGATGCTGACCCAGGAAGTGCTTGGTGAGCAAGCATTGTCGAGCGGGTGGGCGCGCTGAAGCACGGAGCCGGCGGTTCCCGCGCCGCGAGAGCGTGAACCGGCCCGCTGACGCGTTGCACCTCACCGGTGCCGAGCCGCCACTCACGACCCCTTGCGAAACCGTACGTAGATAGACAACCCACAGCCGCCTGACCTGCCACCGACGACCACCCTGGCCGATCAAGTCCGGACAGTGCCGAGTCCGGCAAGGCGTAATCGGCGGCGCACCGTCTCACGGGGCTGGCCGGGCGCCTTCGACGTGGCCATCACGGCAGTCCGGGAGGCTCGTGGCGTTCGACGGCGTTCCACAGGATGGCGATGGGTGCCTGGTCCGATTTCTCTCGCCCGGCGAACTCGTCGAGGAGCGCGTCGACCCTGCTGTTCAGCTCCGCTTGGTCGCGGGCATCCAGCCGCAGAACCGCCCGGCGGGTGTGCTGGGGGACTGAAGGGTCGTTCTCGCTGATCTCCGCCCGGTGTGCGTCCAGGATGGCGAGGTCGACTTTGGCCGTGAGGTGACGGTCGCTCCCCGGCTCGAGGTTGAGACGCCAGGTTTTCTTGGTCGCCCGGTAGGGATGTTCCCAGGCACCTTTAGGTCCTCGCCGTGGCTCCTCGGCCACGACAAATCCCGTTGAAGTCAGTATCCGCAGCCTGCGCAGCAGTGTGGCCGGTGCGACGTCGAGGCGTTCGGCGAGTTGCTGGTTGGTCCATGCCCTGTCCAGGCACAACCGCAGGATGCGCCAGCTCAGCGGGTGGGAGAGCGCACGCAGTTCTTCCGGCGTCGCGGCTGGGGGCTCGATCTGTCCGGCCATTGACAGGACTGTAATCGGTTCCCATACTCAAAATCAATTTCACTCGATGAAATCGATGGGAGTCGACGTGGACTCGGTCAGGGAATACGTGCGGCGGCACCGGCTGCGGCACGAACAGGAACTCGCGGACTGGATCGCGGTGCCCAGCGTGAGCGCCACGGGCGAGGGCATGGAACAGGCCACGCCGTACGCGCGGGAGTTGCTGGAACGCAGCGGGCTCAGCTCACGGGTAGTGGAGACCGGCGGCTGGCCGCTGGTCGTCGGGCACGTGGCGGGTCCGGCGGACACCCCGCATGTGGTGATCTACGGGCACTACGACGTCCAGCCGGCGGGACCGCTGGAGGAATGGCACAGCCCGCCGTTCGAGGCGATTGTCCGCGAGGGCCGGATGTACGGGCGCGGCACCGGCGACAACAAAGGTCAACACCTCGCTCAGCTCCTCGCTCTCCGGGCACTGCGCGACATCCATGGGGGACCGCCGTGCTCGGTGACCGTGGTGCTCGACGGCGAGGAGGAGATCGGCAGCCCGCATCTGACCGGCACCCTGGTGGCGATGCGGGAGGACTTGGCCGCCGATCTCGCGGTGTGGAGCGACGGTCCGGTGCATGACAGTTACGAGCCGACGGTCGCGCTCGGCGTGCGTGGCGTCGTGGCCTTCGAGATCACCGTGCGTGGCGCGAACAGCGCGCTGCATTCGGGAAACTGGGGCAATGTCGCGCCGAATCCCGCCTGGGAGCTGATCTGGCTGCTGTCGACCATGCGCGGACCCGACGGCCAGGTGACCGTCGACGGTTACGACGCGGGCGTGACGCCCTTGACCGACGCCGAACTCGACGCGGTGCGGGCACTGCCGATCGACCCGGCCGCGATGCTGGCGGAAGCCGGGCTGGACCGGATGGACACCGGTCGCGGCCAGGACGTCAACGAACGACTCGCGATGCCAACATTCAGCATCAACTCGTTGACCTGCATGGACAACGACGAGCACCGCACGGTCATCCCGTCGGTCGCGGTCGCCCGGTGCGATATGCGGCTGGCCTGTGGCCAGCGGGTGGAGACGGTCATCGACGCTGTCCGCGCACACGTCGGCAAGCACCTGCCGCACGCCGAGCTGCGGTTCGGGGCGACCATGGAGGCGTCCCGAACCTTGCCGGACGCGCCTTATGCCGACCTCGTGCTGCGTGGGGTGACCGAGGCACACGGGAAGCAGGCTTTGGCGGTCCCGGCGATGGGCGGCAGCCTGCCGATCGCGGCGCTCACCGATGGGCTGGCCCTGCCCTGCTACGGCATCGCGCTGGCGAATGTCGACGAGCGTAACCACGCGCCGAACGAGAACCTCGAACTCCATCGGTTCCACCAGGGCATCGTGACCGCGGCCAGTGTCCTCTCCAGCATCGGCCGACGATGAACGCGACAGTGCGCCTCGTCGCGGCGGCCTCGACCGGGAACATGCTGGAATGGCTGAGCTTCACCGCCTACGCACTGGTCGCCGACGTCATCGCGCGGCAGTTCTTTCCTTCGGCCGATCCGGTGACCTCGTTGATGTTGGCACTGGGTACGGCGGTGGCCGCCTACCTGGCCCGGCCGATCGGCGCGGTGGTGCTCGGTGTCTACGCCGACCGGGCCGGACGGCTGGCGGCCTTGACCGTGGCGATCCGGCTGATGACCCTCGGCTCGTTCCTGATCGTGATCCTGCCCGACTACGGGACGATCGGCGTGCTCGCGCCGATCGGGATGCTCCTCGCGCTGGTGCTCCAAGGATTCTCCGCCGGCGGTGAGTTCGGCTCCGCCACCGCACTGCTCGTCGAGAGTCACGCCGGGCGGCGTGGCTTCATGGGGAGCTGGCAAACCGCCAGCCAGGCGTTCGCGGTCCTGCTCGCGACCGGCTTGCTCGCGACCACGAGTGGGTTCCTGAGCCCGGCGCAGTTCGACGCGTGGGGATGGCGGATCCCGTTCGCGGTCGCCCTGCTCCTCGGCCCGGCCGGCTACTTCATCCGTACCCGGCTGCGCGACTCGCCGGAGTTCATCGCCGCACGCGCCAAGCCGGACTCCGGGCCGCCGCGCCCACTGGTGCACCTCATGCGGCACCACAAGACACGGGTGCTGCTGGTCATGGGCATGATCGCGGTCTCGACGGGGTTCTCCTACCTGATCACCTACATGCCGACGTTCGCCATCCGGCACCTCGGCATGTCCCCGTCGACGAGTTTCACCGCGACCTTCGTGACCGGTGTCGTCCTCACCGTGCTCACACCCGTAGCCGGTCACCTCTCCGACAGGATCGGGAGGGCCCGGATGCTCACCGCGGCCGCCGCCGTGATCGCGCTCATCAGCCTTCCGCTGTTCCTGCTCATCCGCGCCGCACCGGCGATGGTCACCCTGGTGACGGCCTTGGCGCTGATGGGCCTGGTCAAAGCTTGGTACGCCGGGCCGCTGCCCGCGGCCATGGCCGAAATGTTCCCTGTCAGCGGCAGGGGAACGGGGCTGTCGATCAGCTACAACCTCGGCGTCATCCTCTTCGGCGGCGTCACCCCGCTGGCCATCACCCTGCTGATCGCGGTCACTGGATCCACCCTCGCGCCCAGCTACTGGATCACCGCGCTCGCCCTGCTCAGCGGTATCTGCGTGGTGCTCGCCCGCCGATACCGGCAATCCGCTCCGTCGTCCAGTCTTGAGGGAGCCGAAGGGGGCCTTCGCCGCGTCTGACGTGGCGAAGGGAGCTTTCACCGCATATCACGCGGTGAAAGCGGTCGCGGTCGGCGGTGGGTGTCCGAGGGGGGAATCGAACATGTTCGTTGCATCCCTGCACAGGATGCGTATTCATGCGACGGACCATAGCTCCGCCTAACGATGAAGCGCCAGCGTGTTGTCTGGGTCCGCGTCCCGGGGCGGCTCCAGCAGGATGCACATTGGTGAAATGGCGCGCCTGACCTGCGGATACCGACTCCAGCAGCAACTCCAGCAGTTTTGCGCAGTCCTGAGACAGCCTCACGGTCTCCAGGTGGCCTCCCCGTCCTCGTCTCGCCAGGCCCGGTGGAGGAGTTTGGGCCGCACCGGGTCGAACGCCAGCTGGAGTACTTCGCACGTTGCCGGAAGATAGGACAGCGGTTCATCGCCGTCGTCCTCCTGCGGCGGGTAGACCGCGGCCAGCAGGTCCTCGATGGCCGTTCTCGCCGGTTCATGCGCGCAGCCTTGATGGCGAGCATGCCCACCAGCCGGGCGATACGTTCCGCGCGTGTGGTCTCGGGCGGCAGCTCCCTCACGCCGGTTCCCGTCGGACGGGAGAGCGAGAGCCATCGCTGGTCGGCGCTCATGAGCACGTGTCGCAGGATCGTCAGGTCGTTGGTGACGTCAGGCCTGATTTCGGTGCCCGCCAGCTCGGTCAGCCTGCGCCCGGCCAGCCCATCCGCGACGACAGCGAACACGGGGGCGGAGCCGCGAGCCATGGCAGCCCGCAGTGCCTGGTCGTAGATCTCCGCGAATCGGCGACGCGGAGCACACACCCAGCAGGTCATCTAGGGCGCGGTACGCCGTCACCGCTTGCTCGAATAGTTCGGCTGGCCGCGGCCTGGACTCGCGGCACAGGCGAAGGCGTCCGTGGCGATCGCGCGGACGGATTCTGGCCAAATAAGGTGCCTCGGCCCGTGGTGCGGGCCAGTTTACCGGCGCGGGCCCACGGTTGTAGTGATCGTCCGGTCACTACCTCTCGACACCGCGTCGGCTCGGAGGGCAGCCACGTATTCCTCGATTTCTGCTCGCTCCGGCAGGTTCGCGTCGGTGGCGATGACCAGCGCGCGTTGCCAGTAGGACAGAGCCTCGGCAGGGTCGCCCTGTTTCACGGAGATCCTGCCGAGCCCCTGGTATGACTGGGCGGCTTTGTAGGTCTGCCCGCTTTCCCTGATGAGCCGCAGCGCGTGCCGAAAACACTCAGCCGCAGATTCGAGATCGCGTGACTCTTCGTGGATCTCCCCGAGGACGTTCATTGCCTGACTCTCGACGTCCCGGTCGCGGATAGTGCGCGCGATCACAAGGGATTCGCGACCCCGTTCCAGTGCTTCGTTGGTGTCACCGTTGCGGCGCAGGCAATCCGCGAGAATGTACAGGCTCCGCGCTTCGGCTTCCTTCGCGCCGATCCGCCGGGTGAGTGCGAGCGCATCCAGAAGGTGTCTCCGCGCCACTGCGAGCTTACCGATCAAGGTGTATGTCCACCCGACATTGAGCAGACCCATCGCCTCGGCATAGTGGTTGTCCTGGCCGGAGATCATGCCGAGCGCGTGCAGGTGGTATTCCGCAGCCTCGTCGTACCGGCCGGTCTTGGTGAGCGCCACACCGAGATTTGCCAGCACCGACGCCCGGTCGAACGGAGCCGCGGCCTCATCGAGCGCATCGAGTGCCGTTCGCAGGGTCGCGATCGCCTCGTCGTACCGGCCGAGCCGGATGTATATGGTGCCGACATGTCGAAGCGTGCTCGCTTCGCCGTCCGAGTCACCGAGTTCCCTGGCGATGGCGAGCGCCTCCCGCAGCCCGCGCTCGGCTTCCTCGTAGCGGCCGATGCCGAGCAGGGCGACGCCGAGGTTGCACCGCAGTGTCGCCTCAGCGGCCCGGTGCCCGCCCTCTCGCGCGGCGTCCAGTCCATGCGCGTAGATGTCCAGCGCGTCGTCGAGATACCCATTCCGCAGCAACAACGGGCCTACTGTCAGCGGTAGGAGGCGAGCTTGGTTGAGTAAACCGGCGGCGAGTGCGCCGCCGGCGATCGCAACCAGGTTCCGATGTTCCGCGGCGAGCAGACTTTTCGCTTGCCCTAATACCTTCTCCGCCGAGGTGGCCAGTTCGACATAGTGAGTGGTGAGTCGCTCGATCGCGGATCGCCGCTCGGCCTGCGACTCCTCTTCCTCTGCCACTTCCTGTGCATGCTGACGAACCAGGTCGTGAAAGTGGTATCGGCCGGGTTTGTGCTGGGTCAGTAGATGCACGTCGAGTAACTCCTCCAGTAGTGCCTCCACATCCTGGGAAGGTGCGTTCAACAGCGTCGCTGCGGCGCCGGAGTCGAAATCTGACCCAGGATGGAGCCCGAGCAACCGGTAGAGTCGTCGCTGGTGATCGGTGAGGTGCCGATAGGAGACGGTGAACGCGGCCCGCACGCTCTGGTCTGCCGTGGACAGTTCGGCGAGTCGTCTTCGTTCGTTGGCCAGCCTGCTCGAAAGATATTCAATAGTCCACATCGGACGGTGGCGCAGCCGGGACGCGGCGATCCGGATGGCGAGCGGCAGACGGCCACACTGGGCTACGACGATGCGGAGCTGATCCGGCTCGTGGTCGACTCGGTCCTGCCCGGCGATTCTGCGGAACAGTTCGATCGCCTCGTTCTCCGGCATCGGCTCGAGCGGAACCGGTGTCGATCCCTCCAAAGTGGACAGCCGACGTCTGCTGGTGATGATCGCCTGCGCACCTGGTGAGCCGGGAAGCAGGGCACGCACCTGTGCGGCGTTCGCGGCGTTGTCCAGCACGATGATCATCCGACGGCCCGCCAGCTCGGAGCGCCACCTGGCGACCTTCGATTCCACGTCGTGTGGCACCTGTTCGGGTGGCAGGCCGATGCTGCGCAGCAACAGATCCAGCGCCGCACCGATCTCCAGGGGATGTTCACCGGGGGTGTAGCCGTGTAGGTCGACGAATAGCTGTCCGTCGGGATACCGGTCGGCCAAATGGTGCGCGACACGGACGGCGACGGTGGTCTTGCCGACGCCGGCCATGCCGTCGACGGCGGTGATGACGAGCGCGGTGTCGTCGGCCGATCCCTCCGCCGCGAGCAGTCGATCGATCTCTGCGCTCCGGCCGGTGAAGTCCGCGATGTCGTGCGGCAGTACGCACGGCCGGATCGCGTCGAAGTAGGGAGCCGGTCGGCGGTGGGCCGTCGACGGGGCTGGCGGCTCCAGCCCCGGATCGCCGCGCAACATCCGCTGATGCAGGTCACGCAGTTCCGGTCCCGGGTCGACTCCGAGTTCGTTGGCCAGCCTTGCCCGAGTGCGTTCGTAGAGGGCCAATGCCTCCGACTGCCTGCGGCAGCGATAAAGCGCCAGGATCAGCTGGTAGTTGAATCTCTCACGGAGCGGATTCGCCGTGGTCAGTTCGGTGAGTTCGGAGATCAGCGTGTCTGCTTCTCCGCAATCCAGCCGGAGATCGACCAGCAGTTCCCTGGCTTCCAGCCGCTGCTCGTTCAGCCGGGCGGCAGCCGCGTCGATGAATCGCCCGCCGAGGCCGGCCAGTGCTGGACCTCGCCAAAGACCCAGCGCTGCCTGAAGCTGGGCGATGGCCGCTATTCGCTCGCCCTGTGATGATGCTTTGCGAGCCTCTGTGTGTGCATATGCGAATCGGTGTGCGTCGACACGATCCTTCGCGATGTCCACGCGATAGTGTGCGCCGTCCGTGACTACCAGTGACCGGGCCGGGCCAAGATGCTTGCGCAGGGCCGCGATGGCGTTGTGTACCTGTCGCCGCGCGGTGTCTGGCGGAGCGTCCTCCCAGAGCACGTCGATCAGGTTCGAGGTGGTGAGTACACCTCCGCCGGCGAGCAACAGTGCGGCGAGCAACTTGTCTTGTCTGCCACCGCCAAGATGGCACCGCTCGCCCTCGAGGACCACCTCGAGCGGCCCCAGCAATCGGAACTCGGCGACACCCGCCTGCGCGTTATCCCCCATGCACCCCAGTATTCAATACCGAGCATGGCTTGCGAGTCTGGTCCGGCGCTATTAGGCCGACCGGGTGCACTGCCGCAGGCCCCGGGGCCCACGGCAGTACCGTCCCCGAACCTCAGCAGTGATTCAACCAGCACATCGAGGCCAGGTTGGCCGTTTCACTCGCGGAACCCGCGGACATCACCGCAGGAACCGCGAGGGCTCCGATGACCGCAAGCGCGGCGAAGAATGCTCTCAATCGTGCGATTCGCATGACCGGTACCTCCCAGATCGTGTCATTGACGAACCACCGCATCCTGGAACAGGCCGCTATCGAACCGATATCGGAGCTACCTCGGCCGAAGGCCCGTTCCAGTACCGGCCACGCCAGAACACCAGCGGCGACACCTCGTCGCGCAGATCGCCGAGCGCCCGCACGCCGGCAACGACCAGCACGTGATCGCCCGCGGGTACCAACGAGTCCACCACGCAGTCGAAATAGGCCACACTGGCCGAGAGCACGGGTGAACCAGTGCACAGAGCGGGCTGCCAAGTGATCCCGGCCAGTGACCGCTCGTCTCGGAGGCGGTCCGGGCTGGCGAACCGCCGCGAGTCGGGTTGTTGCGCGTCGGACAGCACGCTGATCGCGAACCCGGTACCGGGGGCGACATCGGCCAGCCATCGGCTGCCCGCGCGCACTGACACCAGAACCAGGGGCGGTTCGAGCGATACCGGGAGAAATGAGTTCGCGGTCATCACGCGGGGTTCGCCGCGGACGATCGTGCAGAGCACCGTCACGCCGGTGACGAAATACCCGGCGATTTGACGAAACCGTTCGGGCTCGACTGGTGCGGGGCGCGCGGACGCGTGTGCTCGCCCGCTCACCCGGCGCCGTCCAGCCATCGCAGGAGTGCGGGAAAGACCCGGCGTGCGCCGGCGTCGGTGCGCACCCCGTGTCCTTCGCCGGCTAGCACCACGACCTCGGAGCCCGACGCGAGCCGATCCGCGTGTCGGGTCACCGCCTCGACCGGGATGCGCTGGTCGCTTCGCCCGTGTGCGACGAAGTGTGGTACCGCGGCCGGAGGGCGGTTTGGCGCGAACTGGGTGCCAGGTGCGCCGAGGAATGCGGCGACGCCGGGGTGTACCGCTCCGTCGAGGTCGGTCGTCGCGAAGAACCCGCCGAGCAGGAAGACCGCCTTGATCGCGGCGGACTCGGCCGCGGTGCGGGCGGCGAGGTAGCCACCGTAGCTGCGACCGCCGAGCACGACTGGGCCGATGGCGAACCGGCGGACGACCGCGAGTACATCCGCGACATCGTCGTCACCGTAGCGAACCGGGCGCGGCGGACGCAGCGACGGATCGAGTACGCCGCTGCCGCGCAGGTTCGGCAGCACGACCCGCCAGCCGGCGAGGACCAGTGAGTCGGCGAACGGAGACCACGTCGCCACGTTCATCCCGTTCGGTCCGCCGTGCATGAGCACAATGGTGCCCCGCGGCGGCTGGTCCGGCTCGTACCACAGGCAAGGCAGGCGACACGCGGGCCCGTCGATCACGACCGCCCGCGCGGGCGTAGGTATCTGACACGAGCCGGGGGCAACGGACAGGCGCGCTGCCTGGCAGATCCGGTCCACCGCCACGAGTTCGAGCCGCCTCGGCTGCTCGGTGGAGGTCCAGCAGAGGCCGATCACGTCGCCAACTCGACGGACACCGGATACAACGAGGTCCGCACCTTCCAGCGCCGCCCTCACCGCTCCCGTCGTCACGTCCCAGCGGAAGAGCTGCCGGGACGGCCAGTGCTCCCTGGTCACGAGCAACTCGTCACGGCTGAGCCAAGGACCCAGTTCGACCACGTTGTCGAGGCGCGCCGGAGTTCGGCCGTCCTCATGACAGAGCACCACGCGGCTCCACCCATTCTTGCTGAGCACCGCGACTCTGCCGGGAAGGTCGGGATTGCGCCGGAAGGTCCGTGCCTCCGGCGCGGCCCGAAGCGGCGTGCCGTCGGTCGGCACCCGGAGCAGCCTGCCCGATTCACCGGCCGGATCGTCGAAGACCTCACAGGTCAGGTCGGAATCCGTCCATTGCGGACGCCGATACCAGCAACTTCCGCTGGTTAGCTGCCGCCAGCCGGTGGTTTCCGGTACCGCGAGATGTCGCCCCGACCACGCGTCGGTGCTCACCACTGGTCTGCCGCGGGCGTCCAGCGCGAACGCCGGTTCGAAGCCGTCGAGCTGAGCCTTGGCGAAAGGGCGGGGTAGACCACGCACGATATCTGGTGCGCGATCCGGAAGCGGGGGGACCTGCAGGAACATCGACAGGCCCGGTCAGACGTTCGCCAGGTATTCGGGCGGCTGCTTCGCTTCGAGCACGGCGGCCAGCGACCGGTCGCCGACCCGCAGAAGCACCTGGTCACCGGGTCGCCGGTCGTCTATCCACTCGTCGAAGTCCTCCATGCTGTCGAAGACGACCTGGTCCGCGGAACGGATCACGTCCCCCGGCCGGACCCCGGCGAGGTCGGCAGGGGAGCCGGAGCGCACCTTGGAAACCAGGATCCCGTCGCCTTCGGTGACCCCGACCGGCACCACGCCGAGTACCGCGCGATGGCCGATCTGGTAGTTGTTCGCCCTGCCGTCGAGGTGATCGGCGAGCAATTCGAGGTGGTGTTCCCAGCCGTGTTCCCAGCCGTCCCGTTCGAAACGGCCGATTCGGTCGTCCGGGAACCCGGCGTGGGTCAGCCGCAGCGCCGTGTGTCCGTTGTCTGTTCTGGTCAGCAGCAGGGTGACCCTACTGTCCACTTGGGACTGTGCGAGCCGTAGCAGGAGAGTGAGTCGCTCCGGCCGTTGCAGGGCGGTGATTCGGCCGACGTCCGCGGACGGCATGGTCGGCCCGGCGTCGTAGAACCAGCAGAACGCCGCACCCTGCCGCTCGGGCATGACGAACCCGGCCACCCCGAGCCATCCACGTGCCGCCTCGCCGTCGAATATCTTGTCCCACACTCGGTCCGGCGTGTGGTGGAGGACTACGTCGTGGCTCACCGGGGCGATAGTGGTGGTTTCGTTTGCAGTCATGGCGCCCTTCCTTCTTCGTCTGGTTGGCTGGTGATCCGCGCGGCGGTCACCGTGAAGGTGGCGAACAAGGCGAGCGCTGCGAAGATCCCGGCCGCCAGGAACATCGCGGCACGCAGCCCTGCGGAGGCGGCGAGCAGTCCGCCGGCCGCCGCGCCGATCGGGATGGCGCCGTAGGTGACCAGCCGGTGCACGCCGTTGACTCGGCCGAGCATCTCGTCCGGTGTCTGTGACTGCCGCAGCGATACCTGCACCACATTCCGGACGGTCACCGCGAAGCCGGTGAGTACCACGATCGCGAACGGCATCCAGGTCGCGGTCGCGAATCCCAGCAGCAGGCTGCCGCCACAGCTGATGAGCAGGGTCAGCCGGATGGTCGGCGCGGTGCCGAGAAGCCGGTCGATGCGCGGAGCGGCGAGCCCGCCCGCGAACGCGCCGACCGAGCCGCTGGCCAGCAGAAGGCTGAATCCGACCGGACCGATGCCGAAGAACTGTCCAACGAACAGGACCAGAATCGACGACTGCGCGAAGTTCGCCAGGTTGCCGCCGCCTGAGAGCACGGTCAGCGAACGCAGCAGCGGATGCCCGAGCAGCCAGCGCAAGCCCTCCGCCAGGCTCGCCCTGACGGTGCCGAAGGACATCGCGCGGGGATTGGGCACCCGATAATCGCCACGCATGCGGCGCAGCAGGGCCGCGCTCACCAGATAGCTCAACGCGTCACCGACCAGCGGGAACACCCGGTGCCAGCCGAAAAGCAGACCACCGAGCGGCGGTCCGAGAAAGTCGAGGGTCAGCGTCTGGCTGGTCATCAGCCGCGAGTTCGCGGCGCGGATCCGATCAGGATCGCGGCCTGTCATCTTCGGCAGCACCGCGACACTGGTGCTGTCGAACAGGATTCCGGCGCAAGTCAACAGGAAGGCGGCCACCATCAGCAGCGGGATGGTGACCACTCCCGCCAGCACCGTGACCGCGAGTGCCGCGGTCAGCGCGGCTCGCACGACGTCGCAGATCCACATGACCCGCACCCGATTCCACGAGTCGGCAAGTGCGCCCGCCGGGAGTGCGAACAGCACCCACGGAAGCCAGCGCACGGCCACTACCGCGGCGACCACTTTCGGATCACTGGACAACGTCGCCGCCAGCAGCGGCAGTACCACCGCGGACATGCCATCGCCCGCGTACGAGATCGTGGAGGCTCCCCACAGGTAGCGAAAGTCCGGTGCGCCTTGGATGAACAATCGGGCCATTAGCCGGCCGCCTGCTTGCCTTTCGGTACTGGTCATGACGTCGCTCCGGCGGACAGCCGTTCGGCGGCGCTGATCGAGACCGGATCGAGGTCGAGACAGAGCCGATAGGCGCGGCGGGCCGCCTCGGGACGGCGGAGCCGTTGGAGGCACAGCCCGGCTCGGAACGCACCGACCGCGCCGCGGATCGTGCCGGAGTCAGCGGCTGCGAGGAACGCCACCAGCGCCTGGTCCCAGCGTTCACGGCCGGCGAGGTAGCTACCAGCGGTGAAGCGCAGATCAGGGTCGTACGCGTCGACCCGCGTCGCAGACTCGACAATCCCGGCCGGAGCCGAGTCGCGTCCGGTGATCGTGTCCAGCTTCAGGAACGCCTCGATCACCAACGCGCGGTTCTCCCGCTGGTAATGCCTGGTGAACCGATCGTGGGCAAGGTCGGCGAGCCGGTCGTCGTGGTCAAGCGCGCTCCGCATCTCCTCTGCGCTGCGGCCATGGTCACCGCCGCGCGCGGCGATCAACGCGGCGACCCGGTGCCGCCTGCTGCGGAGGAGGTGCCAGAGCCAGTCCGGCCCGATGCCCAGCTGGGTGCTTTCCTGGTCCGCACGGTAAATCCAGCTGATCGCCGTGCTGTGATCGCGGTGCGCCCGTGTCAGTGCAGAAGCGAGCTGAATCGCCGAGGAGACACGCAGCGAGGGGTGGTCGGCGTGCTCGGTGAGCCAATCGAAGACCCGCAGCGGCGCTTTGCTCTTCCGGTCGAGCAACCGACCGGACCGGGCAACCTCGAACGCGAGCTGCTGGCCAGTGGGGTCGCCTGCCCGCACGGTGACCCGAGGCACCAGTTCGGCGACCGTGTCATGGAAGCCGAGCTGTGTGAGCAGCTGGACGAGCAGCACCTGGCGGTTCGGATCCTGTTGAGGCCAGTTCCGCACGCCAACGGCCAGCATCTGCCAGTGGGAGCCAGCCAGCGCGGGTGGCAGTGAGTCCGGTGCAGGGCACAAGTGGTCGTCCGAACGGGACTGTCGGACGAGCTGCTCGCGGGTTCCCGCGGGTGAGATGATGCTGAACCAGTTCGGTACCGCGCTTTCCGTCCTCCCGGAAAGCATGGCGGCGAGCAGCGGAGCGTGCCGGGCGCGCACCGGGCTATCCATCGAATCTCTCAACTCGAACCATGGGGCCCAACGGCGGTGCAACGTCGCCGTGTCCAGGACGGCCGGGGGCGGGAAAACGATGTCGCGAATCGGAATGGTCGAGTTCCTTCGATATTGAACGCGCTCCATTTCACGCCCCCTTCGGGTGCTGCCGTCAGCTGACGGGTGTCCACATCGAATTCCGGGTCGGCGACCACAACCGTGTCCGCCGACCCGGAATCTGCGACTACCGATCATTGCGCCGGTGCATCGACCGACGCCGGAGGATCAGTACTCCTTCTCCCCGAGGACGTCGAAGTCCGTCTGCTCGATGTCCAGCTCAAAGGTGTTCTCCATGGGTAGCACCTCCTTCGGTTCGCCGGGTGGGATTCCCGTTTCGGGAACAACTGCAATATTGCGGGACCGCGGTCTATTCCAGGTCTATCGGACGGCATATCCGGTGGCGACCGCCTTCGGCACGCCGCCGAAGGCGGATAGCGACAGTTCTGTGGAATCCAGTCGCGGTGCTTGCCGCAAGATGTCCCGATGCAATTCGCGGAGCTCGGCACAGGGCGAAAGGCCGAGTTCGGCATCAAGGAGAGCGCGGATCCGGGTGAACGCCGCCAACGCCTCAGCCTGTCGGCCGCTCCGGTAGAGGCCGAGCATCAGCAGTCCATGCAGGCTTTCGATCAGCGGATGATCAGCGAGGATCTGACGAAGCCCCGCGACTGCCGGCGCAGCCGCTCCGGTGGCGATCCTGGCCCTGGCGAGTGCCTGCTGGGCGACGAGCCACAGTTCGGTCAGCCAGGTCGACTGGGCCTCGGCGTGCCAGATTTCCAAATCGGCGAACGGAAGGCCACGCCACAGTCGGCAGGCACTTTCGAGACCGGCCAAAGCGGCGGAGGGTTCCCCCCGATTCAGCGCGCCCGCGCCCGCCAGTACCCCATCCTCGAACAGAAGCATGTCAACTTCTTCGCGGCCGAGGTTGATCCGGTAACCGCCGCGACAGGTCTCGATCACCTCGCGGCCTTCGGCCTGGGAGGTGATCGTACGCAACTGCCAGACATAGGTTTTGAGACTGCCTGCCGCGGACTTCGGCGGTCGCTCGCCCCAGATCGTGTCGATCAGCTCATCGGTTCGAACCCAGTTTCCGTTGTCCACCAGCAGGGTGGCCAACAACGCCTGCTTCTTCTTCGACGAGATAACCAAGGGATTCCCGTTCGTGGGAACAAGATCAATCCTGCCAAGGACGCGGAACAGCATCTGGACCCCCACCGGATAGTCGCACCGTGATCGGCCGAACGCTAGATTCGGTCGCCATCAAAGTGGTATCGACGGCACGATCTTGCTGGTCAGCTACCAGGGACGGTTCCCGCTGTGGTCTGGCGGCGGGCTCGGATCGAGTCCGGGCACCAACGCCGACCAGGAGAAGCAGCCGCCACGAATGTCTCTCGAAAGGCTCGAGCCTGCGGCGTCTGGAACGTCGAAGTCGACGGCCTGGAGGAAGTTCGACACGTGCGGGTGCCATCCGGTCCACCGGGGACCGGCCGCGTACGCCGGATACCCGCGGCGTGTAGTCCATGCCCACCGCTGGAACTCGACTCGGTCTCGGTTCGCTGGATGCTGCAGGAACGACCTCAGCGGACTGGCCAGCACTCGGAAGGCCTCGCCATGGGACGCGTCCCCAGGGGGCCACCCGATCGACAGCAGGTCAGGATCCCGACGTGGTTGATCGCTGCGTACAGCGCAGGTCAAGGAGGTGGGCGGGCTGAGATGGCTGATGCGGGCGTGTTTCACCGGGCGCGAGTGGCGCGTCGAGACAAGCGACGTGGTGCGGGAGGCAGGCGACTACGACCTAGTTTGCTACGAAGTCCACGTCGTTGGTGAACGAGTAGTCGGCGCTCCGGACAGCTACCCAGACCTGGCGTCTTCGGCAAGTTCTGCTGGGAAAGGTCTGGTGCTCTCGTCTCACACGGAAATCCGTCACACGAGATCGATAGCTGAACCTGCTGTGGTCGCAGAGCCGACGCCGCTGTGGAGATCATCGGTCAGATCTGCGAAGTCGTGGTCTCGGTCGTTGGTCTGTTTGGGCGGTGCTCGGTCGTCTTTCGTCATGGCTCAGGATGGGCACGTTGCGTGGGGCGGAGTTTGTGCAGGCTGTGGCTGCTCGTCGCCGTGGTTCGCCGCTAGGTTCTGGTGGGTCCGGTAGAGGGTGTGAGGTTTGCTTTCTATGGGCGGATGTCGACGAGTGAGTTCCAGGATGCTCGGACGTCGCGTGCCTGGCAGCGCTCGGTGTCGGAGGAGTTGGTCGAAGGCGTTGGTGAGGTTGTTGTCGAGTTCTTCGATGAAGGCCGGTCGCGGCGATGGTCGTGGTGGGAGCGGCCGGCGGCGTCGGCGCTGCTGGCTGCTGCCGAGAGCCGGGATCGTGAGTTTGATGCTGTGGTGGTGGGGGAGTATGAGCGGGCGTTTTATGGTGATCAGTTCCGGGACGTGGTCGCTCGGCTGAATGCCGTGGATGTGCAGGTGTGGTTGCCCGAGGCTGGGGGTCCGGTGGAGCTGGACAGTCCGGTTCACCTGGCGTTGATGACGTTGCTGGGTGCGCAAGCGCAGCGCGAGGTGGCGCGGGCTCGTCATCGGGTTTGGCGGCGATGAGTACCCAGGCACGGCTACAGGGTCGCTTTCTGGGTGGGCGCCCACCGTATGGGCATCGGTTGGCCGATGGCGGGCGCCATCCGAACGTCATTCATGCGCGGTGGGGCCGGCGGCTGCATGTGCTGGAGCCGAATCCGGGTACCGCGCCATGGGTGCGGTGGATGTTCGCCGAGCGGGCTCGAGGCCGGTCGGTCGCGTCGCTGGTGCGCGAGCTGAACGACCGGGGCGTTCCCTGTCCATCGAGCGCTGATCCGACGCGGAACTCCCACCGGCCGGGAGCGGAATGGATCGCGCGGACAGTCGGAATGATCTTGGAGAATCCGCGGTACACCGGACGCCAGGTGTGGAACCGTCAGACCACGAAAGGCCACGGTGCCGATGGACGCCGTGGCGGGCGAGGTTCGGGGGCCGTGCGCCGGAACACGGTGGGGGAGTGGGAGATATCCGAGCACCTGGCCCACGCCCCTTTGGTCGACGATGCCACGTTCGTCGCTGTTCAGCGGATACGTGCCGACCGGCGGACCAAAGACGGCAGCACGCGCAAATATGCGCTGGCAGGGTTGGTGGCCTGCAGGGTATGTGGTCGTCGGATGGACGCGCATTGGGTGCATTGGGTGCATGGGCGTGCGGGGGTATCGGTGCCGTCACGGCTACACCACTGCCACACCGCGGCCGGCTCATGCACCTCGCAACGTCTATGTCCGAGAAGATCACCTTCTGGAGACATTGGCCGGTCTGCTTCCCCAGGGTGGACAGGCCGACGATCACAGATCGGGCGATGTCGGCGAAGACCTTCGTCGTCAAGGTCTGGAGCTGGTCTGCGGTCATGAAAGCCGAGAACTCCAGCCAGCCGCGGCGCACAAGGTTGTCAGCCTGCCAGTCTCGTCCGGCCAGATGACTCTTGCGTTCGAAGGGCAGCCTCACCCCGGCGATGTTTGGCCTGGGTTATGTCGTACTCGACTTCGCCTTGCTCCGCGCCGGATACCGCGTCGTCGTTGGCCCCGGCAGAGATGAACGCTCGCACGAAGGAGAGCCCAGCGGCAGACATGGTTGCCCGCGAGGCGGTGTTGACGGCCATGGTCTGGGCGAAGATGCGATTGAGCCCCAGGTCAGTGAAGCCGTAGCGGATGAGTTCTTTCGCCCCCTCGCTGGCATACCCGCAGCGCCACCGGCGACGTAACAGCCGGTAGCCTAGGTCGGCCTCCCCTGCGATGTTGGGCTGGTCCGGCCCATGCGGCGGCTGCAGAATCCACCAACCGACGAAGCCATCCTCGGCGAATCCGACCCAGAAGCCCAGGCCGGGCACCTTACGCGCGGCAGCACGCCGACGGTGATGTGCACGCTCGACCTCGGCACGGGTGAGGGCCCGGCCGGTGAGGTAACGCATCACCTCGGGATCGGAATCCAGCTCGATCTCCAACTCGAGGTGCTCATCAGCCAGTGGCACGAGCGTCAGCCGCCGGGTATGCAACATACGCTGGGTCACCCGCCGATCTTCGCAGCGTAGGCAAGCGAATAAGCCCACCGCAATGAGCGACAACGACAGGGACCTCTGCCTTCACACCGCTGCGGGCTCGGCATAGTCACAGGGTCGGGATAGGTCGATCTATGCCGAACTCGGCATAAATCGACGAGCTCGGCTATCTCGGTGCGCGGCTGGTGGCCCGGCTACCCCTCAGGGGTATATGACGCAACTCGCTCGCCTGTACGCCCGGGGGGTACGTTCAGACTCTTGCGGTACCTCCTGAGGTACTATCCTGGCCGCACCGGGGCCGTCCTCACGGCCACGTAGGCCCCCTCGCTGCCCCGGGGCCGTTGTTCTCAGTCGCGAGCAGCGCGAGTATCTGGCAGTGCTCGCGGAGCTGACGCCGGCACAGCGCTGCCACTACTTCCGAGTGTTCGGCGAGCCCTGTTCTCGGTATCGGAGGCTGTGCGCCAGTCTCGGCTGCCCTCCTCTTGCCGCGAACGCCCTCTTCTGCCGATGTGCGATTGCGGCGAATCGTGTGCTGCTACGGCGGCTTGGGATGTCCGCGTGGCTGGACGTGGCAGACTCGATACCCATGGATCACGCAGGTCCGGGCCATCTTTGGAAAGAGGTCTAATGGCTGACCGCACAGGCGGACAACTGGAGTTCCTGGTGCTCGGCCACTCACCCGAAGGCGCCACTGGCTGGCCGCACCCGGTGACGATCAGCGTCTACCCGCGTGGCAAGACGACACTGCTCAACTTCTCGATGGGGCCGCACATCGTCAACGTCGGCGGGCAGCGCTCCGTCACGCAGGTGTTCCTCGACGGCAAGTTGGACGAGACGTACGCCGAGGAGTTCGACGCCTGCGAGGCCCGGTGGCTGGTGCCACACCTGGCACGGCTTGCGGCGGGCGAGAAGGTCACCGACCGTGCCCTCATCAAGGCGTATGAGTCGAAGTTCGGTCACAGGCCGAGGACTGAGAGGTCCGCCGACTACACCTTCTGAGCAGCGGCTGCTCTGGGGCGCCGTCATCGGCTCCGTGGCGTGGACCGTCCGTCCGCTCGTGCCGATGTACACGTGCGAAATCTGACGATGGCCATGCCACGTCCCCGGGGGGTTAACGCCAGGGCATGTGCTGCAGGCACCAGGTATTGCCGTCGGGGTCGGCGAAGTACGCGTAGAACACTCCGCCGAGGTCCTCGACCTCGCTGATCTCGACGCCGCGTTCGACGAGTTCGGCGCGGGCCGTCTCGATGTCGGCGACCACCAGGTGCGGACCGCGCGGTGTTCCCGGAGGCATGTCGAGGGTGGGAGGCCTTTGGCGAGGGTGATCGAGCATGCCGAACCGGGTGGGGTGAGCCTGGACGATGCGGATGCCGGGCTTCGGGTTGACGTCGACGTCGAGGCGGAACCCGAGCTGGTCCTGGTAGAAGGCTTTGGCCCGGTCGATATCGGTGACCGGTACCGGCACCAGGACATCGTGCCGGTACACCCATGCCGGCGTACATGGTGACCTCGGCAGCCACCTGCCGGCCCTGCGGCGACGCCCTCGCCGCGGCGGGATCGGGCACGACCCGACCTGGGTCCGTCGATCAGGTACCGGGTGCCCCGACTCGACATCGAATCGCCCACCCCTGACCGCCACGGCGCCGGGCCGGCGGGCCGCGCGTCACAGCGGGGTGGGAAGAAGAAGCCGGCCGGCGGCGAAGTGGTGGTGAAAGCTGACCGCCGACAGGAAGGATCCACATGTCAGAGGTGGACACATGACCGCGGGAACGGGCGAGCAGGTGACCGATGCCGACCTGGCCGCCCGGTTGCCGCAGGACCCGGAACTGTTCACCGAAGTGCACGATCGCTACTTCGCGGCCATCTACCGGTATGTGGCCGGGCGGCTGGACGCGCAGACCGCGGAGGACATCGCCGCGGAGACGTTCCTCGTCGCGTTCGACCGGCGCGGCACGTTCGATCCTGAACGCGGTGAGGTGCGGGTCTGGTTGTTCGGCATCGCCACGAATCTGGTGGCCAGGCACCGCCGGAGGGAGGCTCGCCACTATCGGGCGCTGGCACGGGTGAACGTCGCACCGGCGGTCGAGGGGCACGAGAGCAGGGTGGTCGCGTCGGTGGCCGCCCGGCGGCTGCTTCCTCAACTCGCGAACGCGTTGTCGCGGCTGTCCGCAGGGGAACGGGACGTGCTGCTGCTCGTGGCGCTCGGCCAGCTCGGGTACGAGGAAGTGGCCGCGGCGCTCGGTATTTCCTCCGGCACGGTCGGTTCCCGGCTCAACCGTGCCCGCAAGAAGCTCAACTTCATCCTCACCCCGGAGGCACTCGATGAATGACCTGCAGACGCTGCGCACCGCGCTGGCATCGGACGGGCCGTCCCAGGACGTGGTCGACCGCAGCCGGCACCGGCTCCAGAACCGGATTCGCGGTGGCCGGACTTCCCGGCGGCGGTCCGGATGGCTGGTCGCGGGAGCCGGACTCGCGGCGGCCGCTGCCGTCGTGGCGATCGCCGCCATGCCGGCCGCACCGGTCGACGGTCCGCCGGTGCGAACGGTCAGTGGGCAGGAGATCCTGCTCGCGGCCGCCACCGCCGCCGAACGTTCCCCCGAGGGGGCCGGCAGCTACTGGCACGTGAAGGTGGCCGAGGCGGACGGCGCCGCTGCTTCGAGTGGGTACGAGTACTGGATCAAGCCGGACGGTCAGTCGTGGATGCGGGGAGCGAAGACGGGAGGCAAGGTCACGCCGTTGAAGCCGCAGTCGGCCACCCCGTTCTCGCTGGTCGCCGTCGATCTGACCCTCGAGCAGTTGCGTGCCCTGCCGACGGAACCGGACGCGTTGAAGGCCTGGATCGCCGAGGCCCTCGAGCGCAGTGACGCCAGGACGAGCGCGGGCGAACTCACCGCGAGCGACCGGGAACAAGCCGCTTTCCAGTCGTTGATCTCACTGGTGTCCACCCTGCCCGCCACGCCCGAGGTCCGGGCCACGGCTTTCCGCGTGATCGCCGACTACCCAGGTGTCGAAAACCTCGGCGCGGTGCCGGGCGGGCAGGGCCTGTCGCTGCCCACGGGTGAGCGGCTCGTCGTCGATCCGGAGACCGGACGGGTGAACGGCACTTCGATCTTCGTCACCATGGACGGGGCGGTGAACAAGGTGGCCAATCCCGCCGGCGCCAGGATCAACGCCGAGTGGACCAACACCCTGCCCGAATAGCGGATCGGTGACCGGGGGCCGTATCCCGCTCCCGGCCACTTCCGCGGCCCAAGTGCGGATGCGTCGCCGCCTACGGTGTCGCGCAGGATTTCGGTCATCGACCGCACCTGGAACGGGAGTTTCACTTGTCGGTGCTGCTGTCCCAAAGCGCAGAGAACGTAGACCGGGAAACAGGCGTGAGGCCGGGGTCGGCGAGGTCGAGTGCCTGGTCGGTGAGTCCGCCGGCGTCATCCTCGATATTCCGCCACCAGTAGCGGTGAACGGCCCCGGACGAATCCTGCTCGATCTGCTTGACGGCCACTGTCTCGTGGTCGACCACGATCGCTTCCCACAGCCAGCGGGCTCCTTCGTTGACCAGGCCTTCATGATCCACGTATTCGTAGTACTGGCGAAGCTCGGAGCCTCGTCCAACGCCCGATACCACGCGACGCTTGCCCGGAACGCGGATTCGGTCTCCGGTGGCCAGTGCCGTTGTGCTGCCAGACGCAGGTAGTGCGTCTCCACGTCCGCCGGAAGATCGGTCACTACCAGAGTATGCCGGTGGTATCGAGCTTCGCGCTCTCATGGCACCCCTTGACACAAAGGGGAGCCATGAGCGCGCGTTCGTGTATGCCGGTTGGCGGAGTGCCGGGTCGATGATTGAGGCGTACCCGAGCCATCCTCGTCGTGAACCGGCTACGCGGGCTTACTCCGTCGTAATGCCTGTTAAGGAATGGGTCTTTGGGCAGCGTGTGGCGGTCGTGAGTGTTGCCGACGGTCAGAACCGTCGGCAACACTCACGAGTCCCTTCATCAGTTTGCCGTAGTGCGTCACCCGAATGCCATTCGGTTGACCTGGTTTGTGCATTGCCCTATTTTGAAAGAAATGTTCGTAGATCGTATTGAGTAACATGCCCGATACGTCCAGCGACTCCCGATAGGCATCCACGATGACGTGGGCGCCTGTATTGTTCGGGAGGGACTTAGCGATGCGCCAACGATCTCGAAGATCTGTCCGTGCGGTCAACGTTCTGGCGCTGACCGCCGCGCTTGTGGTGACGCAGCTGCCCGGTATCGCCGCGGCCGCGCCGGTCGCGGGAAAGAACGTGCTCTATACGGCGGACGCCGATTTCGACAACGGGGTCTTGCAGGACGTCAATCACGACGCGCCCAACAACAACCAGCTGCAGCTCAACAGGTCGACGGTGTTCTTCCCGTACGTCAATGTTGCGGCTTCGGCCAGGGGAACCATGGTCCGCATCGACGTCAACACCGGCGCGATCGTCGGAGAATGGACATCGGCGCCCAGCGGTCGCGGGCACGACCCGTCCCGCACGACGGTCGACAAATTCGGCAATACCTGGTTGTCGAACCGCGCGGAAAACACCGGCGGAAAAGGCTCCGTGACCAGGGTCGGCGTGATTCAGGGCGGCACGCGCAGCAATGCCGACGGCACGCCGAACCCGGTCGGCGACTATCTCAAGGGCCCATTCGGGTACAACACCTGTGACGACCGGGACCTGGACGGCTTGTACGCCACCACCCGCGGTCTCGGCGACATCCGGCCATGGACCAACGCCGGTGGTGTCAACGACAACGGCGGCGTCAGCACAGCGGCCGACGAATGCATCATCAACTACACCCGTGTCACCGGAACGAACACCAGGACGGTCGCCGTCGACGCCAACAACGACCTGTGGACCGGCGGCGCCGACAACGATCACGAAAAGCTGATGGGAACGTCCGGGGATCCCGTGGCGGGCTCCCAGATCAACTTCGGCTGCGGCGGGTACGGCGGACTGATCGACAAGGCAGGCACGCTGTGGTCAGCGCGCTTCGGCAACAACCTGCTGCGCTACGAACCGGGTACCGGCGCCGGTGCCTGTCTCGACACCTCGCACGGTGACTACGGGCTCGGCATGGACCCGAACACCGGCGAGATCTGGCACACCACCGTTGACCGGTCCGCAGTGGTCAAGATGTCGCCGGCGGGCACCGTGCTCGGTACTTTCCCGCACGGCAACCAGTACGCACAGGGTGTCGCCGCGGACAAGGCTGGGAATGTGTGGGTCGCGCATTCGATACTCGGGGCGCAGACCACGGTCGGGCATCTCCGGACCGACGGTACTTTCGTGGGCAACGTGGCGCTGCCCGGCGGTGCCGGCCCGACCGGCGTCGCGGTGGACAGCAACGGCAAGGTGTGGGTCACGAACCTCAACACCAACAACGCCCAGCGCATCGACCCGGCCGCCGGGCCGATCGGCGGTGGCGGGTTCCCGGTCGGCGCGGTCGACCTGACCGTCGACCTCGGTGCGGGCGCGGGTCCGTACAACTACAGCGACATGACCGGGTCCGTGCTCGGTGAGATCACCGCGCCGCAGGGCACCTGGTCCGTCGTCCAGGACGGCGGCGTCGCGGGCCAGACCTGGGGCAAGATCACCTGGAACACCGAGCCGCAGGGCAGTGTCCCGGCGGGAACGAGCATCACCGTCGAGGCGCGTACCTCGGACACCGAAGCCGGGCTGGCCGCCCAGCCGTTTGCGGCGGTCGGCAATGGCGCCCAGTTCACCATGACCGGGCGCTACATCGAGGCACGTGCGACGTTGAAGGCGAGTCCCAGCGGGGCCAGCCCGATCCTGTCCGACCTGCGGATCCAAACTTCGGAACGGACCGGCGTTTTCTCCTGCCAGGCAACGGTTCTCAACCTGGCCGGATTGATGGTGACCAGGGCGAACCCGGCGGACGTGCCGTGTGCCGACGATCATCAGAACCTGGCGAACGTGAACCTGAACGCCGGTATCGTCGGTGTCCGGCTGAACGTGCTCGACGCCAGGACCGACCAGACACCCGACAGTCTCGCCGCATCGCCACCCGCTGCCGGTGACAACGCCTTCGCGGAGGCGAAAGTGGAGTCCTCGAAGGTCACCGCCGGCGCGATCATCCCGCTGGTGACGATCGAACTGGGCGTGATCAGGTCCACGGCGACGGCGACCTGTGTCGTCGGACCGGGTGGGCTGGTGCCGTCGCTGGCCGGTTCGTCGAGCATCGCCAGCCTGAAGATCAACGGGCTTTCGGTGGCGGTGGGCAGTGCACCACTGACGATCCCGCTGGCGGTCGGCTCGCTGCGGCTCAACAGCACCGTGACGACCGCGACAAGCGTCACCCAGCAAGCGGTCGCGTTGGACACCCCGCTCACCGACGTGGTGATCGGCGAGGCCAAGGCCAACGTCGAAGCCACCGCGGGCCACCCCGGCGGAAACCCCTGCCGCGTGTGACCACAGATTGACTCGTGAGTGTTCCGGGCGGTTCTAACCGCCCGGAACACTCACGAGCTTTTAGCCGCCGTTCGAGGGCCGCCAGGCCGGAGCCGCGGCCATGTCACGGGTGGATGCCGGCGCCGACTGATCTGAAGACGAACCCGAAGATTCCTCGGTAGACGGTCTCGTCGGTGATCAGAAAAGCCAACGACCTGGTCCGGCTGCAAGCCGATGACTGCGCCACTGCCCTGGAAGTCTGCAAAGAGGAACTGGCTGCCGCACTAGCCTCGGACCCGAAGTTCGGGCGATCAAGAGGACCGACGCGCGCATTCGTCACGGCCATTCGCGGTCCGCATGTCCCGCGGCGCCAGGAACCTCGTCGTGTACGTGTACGTGTTCGTCTCGTTGAGGTCGCACACGAGCATTGGCCCGGCGTAGGCCCCTTGTCCAGTTCGGCCGTCATCGCGTCGACAAAAATAGGCCGAAGTTGCAGAGATGCTCTCATCGGCACGACAGGACGCGACCTGCGGCCTGGCAGAGCGCGACTCGCGGCATGAGCGGACGCTAGGGCGGTCAGTAGCCGCGGGGATGAGCGGACAGCCAATCGATGTGTCGGCGCTTCATGGTGTCGCGTTCGGTGGTCGTGGATAGCAGGACGTCGGCGCCTCCGTCGTAGGGTGCGTGTATCCGGTCGACGGACAGATTGGTGATCATCACATCGGCGACGACTTCGTCTGCCACGTCGCGGAGCAGATCATCCAGCAAACCGGGCTGCCAAACTGTGCGGTCGACGTACAGGTGGGCATAGCAGGGGTCGGCGTCGTCTTCGTCGTCGAGCAGGGATCTCCAGTAGTGAGCGCCTGGAAGCTGGCGCGTGCGCCGTGGCGGCATTGCCTGAGGTTCGGGATCGTCGGACCAGTGGGTTGTGATGATCTGTATGTCTTGCCCATGGAACAGTTCGTCGAGGATCGAGTTGTGGCGATGCAGCACGACGTCGTACTCGGCTTCATGGTCGGGATAGCGCTTGGATTCCGGCAGGCTGTGGAAACGCACCCACCGATCGGGGAAGGCGCGGTTCACCATGTGGGACAAGGGAGGGCACCCGGGCCACTGCTGCCGCCATAGCGCTGACAGGTGGTCGTCCGACACGCGATCACCCTTCTCCAACTGCCAGTCGACTGAGGCTCCGCCTGCCATCGGGCTGACCGAGCCCGATGAACCTACGCGCGGAGCCCTCTACATGCAGCTCCTTATCCGCTCATCGGCATGAGCGCGCGCCGGGTGGCTGTGTATCGACCGCCTCGTGGCATGAGATGGCGTTGTAAACAACCTGTGCGCTCAATCGGGCAGCGATCCGGTGCCCAGGCTATGAGGCGAGTTCGGTGTGCTGCGGGGCGTGGGGGATGTGAGATGGTCGTAAGGTGACGAGAAGTGCTGCGGAGTTCGACCGCTGGTATGCGGATCGCGTCGAGTCGCCGGTTGCCGATGAACTTGTGCGGCGCATGCTTGGCCTTCCGCCGGACCTGCAATCCACCAGTCTGCTGAGCGGAGCCGGGCTCGATGAGGTTGTAACGGCGCTTGGCCTGTGTGGTGGGCAAGTTTTGCTGGATCTGGCGTGCGGTCGGGGAGGGTATGGGCTGGAGATCGCGCGGCGCAGCGGTTCCCGGGTTGTCGGCGTGGACTTTTCGGCGGTCGCCATCGAGCAGGCTCAGCGTCGAGCACAGACACTGGAGCTGGCGGATCAAGCCGACTTCCGGGTGGGTGAGCTGACCCGCACAGGACTACGCACGGCGTCGGTTGACGCCGTGCTCATCGTCGACTCCATCCAGTTCGCCGAGCCGAAGCTGGACGCTCTGCGGGAGTGCCGTCGAGTTCTCCTCCCCGGCGGACGCATAGTCGTCACCTGCTGGGAAGCTCTGGACGACACCGACGAGCGGCTGTCACCGCGAATGCGGCAACTCGATCTGCTCAAGCAACTACCGCGCGCTGGATTCGTGAACGTCGAGGTCACCGACAAACCGGCATGGCGTATGGCCGAACAAGCGCTGTGGCAGAAGGCGCTCACCATCGACGCCGACGATGACCTCGCGATGCAGTCGATGCAAGAAGAGGCACAACGAGTCCTGGCCACCTTCGACAGCTTGAGACGTGTCCTGGCCACGGCGTGCACGCCGTGGCCAGTTCACGCTTCGCCGGCGTAGCAGCGGCACCCCGCACCAGCGAGACGAACACCCGCTGCTGGCGACGACCAACAATCACTCCCAGGACAACGCCGTTCACCCCGGTGACGCTGCAGGCGAACGCACGCTCATCGGCATGAGCGCGCGTCGCTCCCCGTACGGCGGCAAATGAGTGCGTTTTGTCAGGAGCAGGGCTCCCATGCAACCCGCTCGGCACGTCGTCTCCACACCGGCCAAGGCCAAGCGTTGTGCCAACTCCGCGACGCCATGTCGCCCTCTCGGACCTCGACGCATCCGCCGGCAGTACGGATCACGCCGCACGTCCCGAAGCCGAAGTGGACACCAGCACCGGTTCCTCCCCGGAGATCCGCTTCCACTTCGTCAGCAGCCATCCGGCCAGGTACGGCAACGGCTGCACCATCACCACGCGGTGCGCGTCGGCCTTGTCCGTCCAGGGCGCCAGCATCGTCGGGTACGGCCAGAACAAGTCGCCCTCGCCGAGCAGTGGCGTCCACAAGGGCCAGCCCTTGTGGACGTCGGCGACAACGAGGACGTGGCGGCCCACGCTCCAGACCTGTCCGGTATCGGTGTCGTAGTCGGGTTCGCCCACGGTCACTCCGGCCAGCCGGAGCGCGTCCCCCTTGTCCAGCGGTGCTTCGCCCGCGCCGTCCCCGTCGTCGGTCTCTGCGGTAAGTGCGTCCTCCAGCGCGGCGAGGTCGTCGGCCTCGTAGCCGGTGAGGTCCAGCATTTGCGCTTCACCGAGGTCGTGCAGCATCTCCGCGAGCAGGTGGTCATCCCAGCCGCCCTTGACTGTCAGCTGATTCGACGCGATCAGATACGCCTCGGCGTCGTCGTCCGAACGCGACGCCCAGCGATGTTCCAGGCGGCGGCACCGGAGCCGTGGAAGTCGGTGTCGGTGGGCTCGGGCAGCTCGGCGCTGGAGACGATCACGGTCACGGGCGGAAGCCTTCCTCGGTGGGGCGCGCGGTTGTGTTCCTGGCGGCGTGCAGGAGCGGGATCAGGTCGGCGAGCATCGTCCGGACCGGGACGTTCAGCTGTGGCTCGGGAACGGCGAGTACGTCAGGGTTTCTGGCGGCTTCGGAGAGGGCCAGAAGGTCGCCCGCGGTCGTCCAGGTCCACCAGCGTCCGGGGTCGGCCGCGCCGTTGCGGCGCTGGACGACGATGCCGAGGTCGGCGCCGCTGGCCACGGCCTGATCCGCTGTGACGGTGAGAACGCGCAGGACGCGGGTGTCGCTGAAGTCTTCGACGGAGGTTTTGACCTGCCAGCAGATCCCGGGTGTCCCGTCGATATCGTCCCGGTCGCGGGAGTGGTGCTCGCCGGTTTTCCAGCCGGTGCGGACGGTCCGTTGCGCGTCGGGCCAGCCGTGTTCGCGCAGGTAGCGGGCGACGGCTTGTTCGGCGTCTTTGCCCTTGCGGTTGGCGGCGCGGCCGATTTCCGCGCGGCTTCGGCGATCCAGGGTGCTCATGCGGGTCCCCATTCCTGGTCGGCGGCGGAGGAGCCCCGGTTGTCGTAGAACCGGCTGGTCTCCTGGACGTCGAACACGGTCTTGAGGCGGTCGACGGCGGCGGCGAGTTCGGGCTTGGTGCCTTCGGCACGGATGCGCATCAGCCTGCCTCCAGTCCGGTGTCCTGTGTGGCCAGCCCGATGGCGAAGCCGGGGATGCCGAGTCCGAAGTCCGGGTCGGCGGAGGCGGGGCGCAGCGGTGCGCGGAGTTCGGTTTCGTCGACCGACACACAGGGCCGGTCCGGGAGGAGTCCGGCGGGGGCGCCGATCCAGCGGAACCGTTCGCCGCACTGGCCACAGTGGACGAGCACTTCGGCGGTGTAGGCGAGGGCGGGTCCGTCGTCGTCGGTGGCGGTGAGCCGGTGGACGTTGACGTCGGCGACGAACGCGTTGTGCTGGCAGGGGCGGTCGAGGTCGAGGGTGGTCATGATGGCTCCTGGTCGGTGGCCCAGCCCATGGTCTGGTTGAGCAGTTGCCGTCCGCGCTGGGCGCGCTTCAAGTCGTCGGCAAGCGGCGAGGCGCTCGCTGAGGACGATCCTCCAGGCTTACAGTCCTGATCTATTGGTCCAGTTTGAGTCGGCCGTCGAAGCGCGAGCGGACTGGGTCAAGAAGAATCGCAGGATCTTCGATGAGTGGTTTTCCTCGGATACAGGAACCCCTCGCGAAACTTACGAGATCATCCAAGGCATGAATCAGACATATAATGACCTTGTTCGCGCTGCAGAACTAGTTCGAGTTTACATCAGTGAGAACTTTCCCTTTCTAGCTGAATCGGGCTTGTGAACCCCATGTCAGCATGGTCGGCAGCTCTCGCGTCGCGTGGGTACGGTGCCCGCCGGGAACGGTGCGGGCCCGCGGCACACGGTCGCGGATGCTGGGGTGCACGCCGCGATCAGACTGTCCAGCCGCTCGAGCCCGCATCGGGCGAGGGGTACTGCCGCTTTGCTCGTTGTACTGGTGCAGTGCACATATTTGAGCATGCGCTATTCGGCCGCTCGTGCTGTCGTTCTCGAACGCATGTTCAGGCGTGGGTGGCGGAAGGTCGGCGGCACGGGAAGGTCGGGGCGCACCAACGACCGCGGCCTGTGACCTTCGGCCGGGATCGCTGTTCGCCTGTTTCCCTGCGGGCGGACTAAGAAGGCTGGGATGATCGCTCGTCGTGCAGCACGGTGTCGCCGTGGGCGGTCGACAACGGTGGGCATTACGTCGACCACGAAGGCTCGCCAGCATCGACTTCCTGAACACCGGCCGCCACCGGCCAGGACACCGATCGCGCTGACGTCGCACGGCGCTGAGATCTGGAATATCCCCCGTGAGAGCTACTCGGATCGTCCGCTCGCTGGTGATTCGCCGGCGTGGGTGCGCTTCTAGCGTTTCCTACGGGCCGCCCAACCGTGCGGCCGTGGTCAACCGGAGGTCACCTTGAACACGATGGCGAACGCGCGCACGGATCACCAGCCTGGGCGAACGGGCCGCATCTTGCGGTTTCCGCTCGTTTGGATGCTGGTCGGGATAGTCGGTGTGGGCGGGGTGTCGGCGCTGTCCTCGGGCGGGTCGCCGGTGCTGGCGGTCGTGGGTGCGGTTGCTGCGGTTGCCGTCTACTGGGTGGTCATGCGCTACGTCGCGCGGCGAAGCACGCCGGAGATCGCGAGGGCACGGGCCGGGATCCAGACGTTGCTCGGCATCGGGCTCGGCTTCATGTTCATCGCCGTGTCCGTGCTCATGGTGATCACCGAGTTCTCGTTCACCTGGGCGTCCGGGAGCGGAGTGGCGACCGTGGTGAGCATCGCGGCGGTGCAGCTCGGTGCGGCGGTGACCGAGGAACTGCTCTTCCGCGGTCTGTTGTTGCAGGGGCTGGAGCGGCTGTGCGGCAGCTGGGCGGCGCTGACGATCACCGCGGTGCTGTTCGGCGCCATGCATCTGGCCAACCCCGGCGCCACGTTGTGGACCGGGTTCGCGATCGCCGTCGAGGCCGGCGTCCTGTTGGGCGCAACTTTCCTGTGGCTGCGCAGCATCTGGGCGGCAGTCGGCCTGCACTTCGCCTGGAACACCACCGTCGGGCTGCTCGGCCTCCCGGTCTCGGGTCACGCGTCGCCGGGTTTGCTGGTCGCCGAACCGACGGGCCCGGAGTTGGTGACCGGCGGCCAGTTCGGCATCGAGGGGTCGATCGTTCCCGTCGTTGTGAGCCTACTGCTCGCCGTGCCCATGCTTATCGCCGCTCACAAGCGCGGCAACCTCGTGCCCGTGCGGCGGCGCTAGGCTCGCCGAATGCTTGCCAGCGCGGCATCCCGCCTCAGCACCGCACTCGACGGGTGGCGACACCTTCCATCGTCCATCAAGGACGGTGTGTTGGCAGCGGTGTTGACCGTGCTGGCATTCGCGCCGACCGTCGCCCATATCGGGCCGGAGATCGGCGATCTCCCCAGGCGCGAGACGGGCGGCATCGGCGCGATGGTCGGTGTGGCGCTGACGCTGGCGATGTGCCTGCCGCTCGTGATACGCAGCCGTATGCCGGCAGTGTGCCTGTCGGTCATCGGTACCGCGTTCGCTATCGGTCAGGTGCTGAGCTACCCGGACACGTTCGGCAAGATCGGAATTCTTCTGGCGTTGTACGCCGCCGGCGCGCACCTGGCGCGGTTCCGCCGGGGGCTTGCCGCAGTGCTGACCGCGGGTTATGCGGCGCTCACCGTGGCACTGCACAACCTTGGCTCACCGCAACGGTTTCCGGATTTTCTCGCGTTCTATCTCGTGTTGGTGGTGATCTGGCTGGCTGGCACCGGCATGCGTCGATGGCGGGCGGAGGAGGCTGAACGGAGACGGCTGGCGGGCGAGGTGGCCGCGGCCACCGAGCGGGCACGCATCGCTCGGGACCTGCACGACGTGGTCACACATCACGTGACCGCGATGGTGGTTCAGGCCGACGCGGCGCAGTTCCTGCTCGACTCCGCGCCGGAACGAACCGGGACAGGCCTGCGCGCCATCAGTGACACCGGACGCCGGGCGTTGACGGAACTGCGGACCCTGCTCGGCATTCTCGAGGCGACCGGCGAGTCCAGGACCGCGGACCGGACGCCGGCCATGGGAAAGGTCGCTGATCTGGTCGAACAGGCCCGGCTGTCCGGTCAACCCGTCGAGTGGACCGAGCAGGGCGAGCAACTACCTCGGTCCGTCGACGTGGAGCTGACCACCTACCGCGTGGTACAAGAGGCGCTCACCAACGCGCTCAAACACGCGACCGGAAACCCGACCAAGGTCCTGGTCCGACACGGCAAGGACCAGATCGAGGTCGAGGTGATCACCCTCGGTCCCGCCATCGGCGGCACGGCCACACCCTCCGGTGGCCGGGGCCTGACAGGACTGCGGGAACGGGTGCGCATGCTCGGCGGAGACCTGATTTCCGGCGGCCTGCCCGACGACGGCGGCTTCCGCGTCTGGGCCATGATTCCAGGGAGCCCGACATGACCGAGCCGATCCGGGTGCTGATCTGCGAGGACCAGGAACTGGTGCGCACCGGGTACGTCACCATCTTCTCCTCGCAACCCGACATCGCGGTCGTCGGCGAGGCGGCCGACGGCCGCGCGGCGGTGGAGGCCGCGCGAAGGTTGCGCCCCGATGTGATCGTGATGGACATCCGCATGCCCGTCCTGGACGGCATCGAGGCGACCCGCCAGCTGACCGGTCCCGGTGTCGAGGCACCGGTGAAGGTGCTGGTCGTCACCACGTTCAACGTCGACGAGTACGTGTACGAGGCACTTCGCGCCGGCGCCAGCGGGTTCCTCCTCAAGGACACGCCGCCGGCGCAGCTGGTCGACGGCGTCCGCACGATCGCCCGCGGCGAGTCCCTGCTGGCCCCCGCGGTCACCCGAAGCCTCATCGGCCACTTCGCCGAACGGCTCCGCCCCACCGACACCTCCCGCCCCGAACGAGACACCGTCGTGCGGGCACTGACCCCCCGCGAGCTGGAAGTGCTCGAACACCTCGCCGCCGGCCTGTCCAACGCCGAAATCGCCGCGGAACTGGTCATCTCCACCGAGACGGTGAAGACCTACGTGTCCCGGATCCTCACCAAACTCGACCTGCGGGATCGCGTGCAAGCAGTCGTCCTCGCCTACCGGATCGGCCTGGTATCCGGCACAGACTGACACCCGCCGATTCCACTCGGGGAGGTCCTGTCACAGGCTGTTCCAGAAGTCCGTCAGCATGCGTGCCGCCCGCGCCGGGTGCTGAAGCATCCACCAATGACCGAGTCCGTCGAGATCGACGGCGTGAGCACCGGCACGCCGGGCGGCTCGGTGGCGGAGAGCGACGCTGCCACCCGTGAGGTCCTCGGTGGCCACGGGGATCAGCCCCGGGCTGCCCGTAGCCGCAGCCAGGTCTCGTCCGCGCTCACGCAGTACCTCCGGAGGTATCGACCGGTACAGCGCGAGGATGGCCTTGCCCATTTCCGGTCCTTGGGCCGCTGCTACCTCGCTGGCCGTCGGTTCGGGGATGCCCCACTCGACCATGCGCCTTGCCCGGTCTCGGTTGCCTCCCGAAAAGAGTTCCTGGATGTGGCGTTCTCCGATGCCCGGCGTTTGCCAGAGTTTCGCGATCTCGTGCCAGGTGTAGTCCGGTTCGTAACCTCCGATGGTGTCACTGACCCAGCTACGCAGCAGGCCGGGACGAGTCATCGCCACTTCGAGGACGTACCCTCCGCTGAGGCTGTGGCCGACGAGGTCCACGGGTGTGTCGAAGCGGGACAACTCGTCGATGAGCCAGTCCCGATACTCGAGGAAGGTGGCCCCGAATCCGGAGGGAAGTGGCGCCCCGAAGCCCGGAGGAGGAAGCAGAACCGCCTCCCGCTGCCGTGATTCGGGCAGCTCACTGATCAATGGAGTCCACACAGCGGGAGTCACGGGGACTCCGTTAACTAACACGATGGTCATAGCTCGAGGACACCAGTGGCCCAGGCAGCTGTCCAAGACTTGGTTCGCACCTCATGATGCAGTATCCGCATAACGAGTACGCTGCGTACGTGACTCCCGACTTGGATCTGAGGCTGGTCCGGTACTTCGCGGTCGTCGCCGAGCACCTGAACTTCGCTCGTGCCGCCGAGGAGTTACGGGTCGCCCAGCCCTCGCTGAGCCGTCAGATCCAACGGCTGGAGAACGCCCTCGGCGTGCGTCTGCTCGAGCGCACCCCCCAAGGCAGCAGGCTCACCGCGGCCGGTGCGGCGTTCCTGCCCGAAGCGCAGGGGTTACTGCATCGTGCCCGGAACGCGGTGCTCACCGCACGTGACGCGGCGCCTGCGCGCACGATCACCATCGGGTACGTCGACGACCTGGTCGTCACGCCCGCCGTACGCGCCCTGCGCCGCCGCCACCCTGACGCCCACGTCCGGACCCGCCACCTCGACTCGAAGGACGCCGACGCCGTCCTTGACCGGCGCGTCGACGTTCTGGTCACCCGCACCCCGCTGCCGATCCCGGCCGAGGAACTGGATCTGGCGGCTCTCTACGCCGAGCCCCGAGTCCTGCTCGTGACGTCCTCCCACCGCCTCGCCGGCAAGGAATCGGTCAGTGCCGCCGACATCGCAGCGGAACCATTAGTCGGTTGTACAGGCATGGGCTCCGACTGGACGAGCTTTTGGCGGCTCGAACCCCGGCCGGACGACGAACCTGCCCCGCTCGGCCCCACCGTCGCCGAGACCTACGACGACAAACTCGAAGCCATCGTCGAGGGCACAGCCATCGCCGTCATCCCTGCCCACGACCGGCGCTTCACCCTGCGCCCCGATCTGGTCACCGTTCCCATCGACGGGATCGAGCGTTGCCAGGTGGTCGTCGCGACCCGCGCCGCGGACACCAACCCTCTCGTCTCGGAGTTCGTCCAGTTCGCCGAGAGCCTTCTCTCCCGCGAGTCGTGAACACCGGGCCTTCTCGTCATGCAGCTCCTGCATGACGAGGTGCGAAACAGGTCTTGGACGGTCCCATCGGCAGTCGGTTTGCTGAACGCATGACCGTCGACTATCGCACCCAAACCATTCTGCTCACCGGAGCGAGCTCCGGCATCGGAGCTGCCTTCGCCCGGGCGCTGGCCGCGCGCGGCTCGAACCTTGTGCTCGTCGCCCGGCGCGTCGAGCGGTTGGAGGCGCTCGCCGACGAGCTGCGCCGCGCTACGAGCACCCGGATCGAGGTGATCTCCGCCGACCTTTCCCAACCGGCCGTCGCCAGTGAGCTCCGCCAGGCGGTCGGCGACCGAGGTGTCCACGTGACGAGCCTGATCAACAACGCGGGGTTCGGGTCGTTCGCTCCGTTCGCCGAAGCGGACGCCCGGCACCTCACCGCCGAGATCGCCGTCGATGTGATGGCGCCGGTACAGCTGACAGCCGCGTTTCTGCCAGAAATGATCAGGGCAGGCAACGGCTTCGTACTCAACCTCGCCAGTGTCTCCGCCTACCTGCCCTCTCCCCGGATGGCCGTCTACGGCGCCGCGAAAGCCTTCGTGCTCAGCTTCACCGAATCACTCTGGACGGAACTGCGAGGTACGGGCGTCACCGCGTTCGCCGTCTCGCCCGGCGCCACCGCCACCGAATTCACGACCGGGATGGGTCCGGACGCAGGAGTGCTGACCGCCGGGAGGCTGCGTACGCCCGAGGACGTCGTCGCCACAGCCCTGAATCACCTCGACCGCCGAAATCCCGGGCCGACCGTCATCGACGGGCGTTTCAACCGGCTCGGTGTGCTCTCCAGCCGACTCATGAGCCGACGTCGCAGCGCTCGGACGATGGCCCGCGTCTTCGACCCCGGCCGCCTGTCCGCCTCGCAGCCCGCCCGATGAACGTGCTGAACCCGAAGCCGTTTCCAAGTCTAAATCGACTCGATGACAGCACTCGCGCATATGAGGCCGCGGGACGAAACGCTTCAACGCTGTCGTCCCCGGCGGTTCAGGCCTCTGGTATGCGTGCTTCGAGGTATGAGGTCCAGTCATGGCCTGCGCGTTGGTTCCACTTCACGGCGGTCTCGATCTCGATTCCGGTGAGGTGGCCCAGCACCGAGGCAGGTAGCCGGGTGGCGAGGGCGAGGCGTGCGCTGTTGCGAGCTGCGAGCACCGGGATCCCGTGTTCGGCCAGGCGATGGCATAGTGCATTGGCTGTCATTGGTCGTGCTGCTGTCGTCCCGGGGAACAGTAACGGGGACTGGTGCTCTACCAGGCCTAGTGCGTCGTGAGGTGCGGGTGGCTGAGCGGCGAGACGTTCTAGGAGAGTGACCAGCCGTGGCGGAAGGGCGAGGTGGTGGTCGGCGAGCCTCAGAAAGGTACCGGTGGGTCCCGTGATCACCTGGTCTTGGTGCAGCCGTACGGTCGTAGTGACGGAAAGTCCAAAGAGGAGTGTGAGAACGCCTGCGACGCGCACGGGAAGCGGGATGTCTTCTTCGTCGAGGCACCGGCGTAGCTGGACCAGACGTTCGTTGTCGTTGAGCAAGGAAAGACGTGCCGGGTACTGGGAATGGAGTGCGGACTTCCTGGGGAACTAATCCGTGTGTCCGCGCCCAGGTGATGAACGGGTACAGGTACCGGTAGTGGCCGCGGCCGCTGTCGAGCCACTCGTCCACAAGCGACTGGGAAAGATCTACGAGGGCGAGATGTCGGCTGTCGAGCCATTGCAGGAGTCGGGCGGCGGCCAATACGGTGGAGGGAATAGTCGTGGGGGCGCTCTGGCCGACACCGCGGCGGTGGGCGGCGCGCCGTGCTTTCGGCAGCAGATACCAGTGAGCGAACGAGCCGAGAAGCCGGAGGTGATGTGGCGGTGCCTGCGCCATCAGGTGGCGCAGCCACGGGTCTATTCGGTCGATGTACTCCGTGTCGCGCTCGGGCAGGACAGCGCAGCGCACGAGAAGGTCCCGAACCTGGTTGACCGTCCGGGAGAGCGGCAAGGTGTCGAGATACTCGTGGGTGATGGGGATGTCGTCGAGGACCAGCTGGCGAAGCAGCCGGCTGGATTTCGCCTTGGTGAGCCAGCTGATCATCGCCGACGGTTTGTCGCTGGCGACGAGCTTCGCGTGAAGAGGCTGCCACCGGACGGCGATGGTGCCGTCCGGCTGCGACAGCAGCCCGGTGACCTGGTCCGCGAGCGCGCATCGATGGCAGGTGCGCGCCGTGTAGTTGTCGCCAGTGGTACCGCAGGTACGGCAGGCGAAGGTGAGCGGACTGCCTGCACAGGGGCCGCAGATCCGTGCGCCGTCCGCGCCGGAACCGATGAGCGGCAGCACGGTGCCGCAGGCTGCGCACGGCGTCTTGGCCGAGATCACTTTCCTATGGCAGCACGCGCAGACGGCGCCGAGCGGCCAATAAGCGCCGAGGCGCGAGACCTTGCCGCACAGCGCGCACGGCAGGTAGGTGATTCGGCGGGCGCGTCGCCGCGGTATGGCGTTCTGAGGTTTCGTCGCGCGCGCAGGCGGAGCAGAGCGAGCGCCGCGCCGACAGGGTGAGCAGATCGGCCCTTCGGGAGTGACGGTCTGGCGGCCTCCTAGCGTGCCGCAGCGCGAACATGGGGTCTGGCGGTTGACGCAGCGTGCGCACCATCGGCCCTCGGGTGCGATATGAGGCAAGAAGAAGGTCGCTTGCCCGCATGCCGAGCACAGGGGGCGTGCGATGGGCGCTCCCGTGTGGACCGAGAGCAGGTGCGCCAGTGGCAGATAGCCGGAAGGGACGGTCGACCTTGCGGTGGTCAGTGCGTCGTCGTGGTCGTTCAAGAAGGCGACGAGGTCAGGGATCTCCTCGATGGCGATCCGCGACGAGTTCAGCAATAGCCGCAATTCCGTGCCGCTCAGGTGGGGCAGTGCCTGGCCAGAGCGCTCAAAAGTCGGGCCGATTCCTCCGGCTCACCAACAGGGTTCGGTCGGGTCATGACAGATCCGGGCGGCGGATGGTGCTGCGGCGGACGTTCGGGACTCGTTTCGCTCCCGCGGCCTTCGCCGTCGACGCGCCGGTGGCTTTGATCTCGATCAGGTCGTTGGGTGCGCAGTCGAGGATGTCGCACAGGCGGCGAACACATCCATCGACAGCCGCTGAGGTGGTGTCGTGACCAGCCGGTAGATCTGCTCACGAGACAGGACGATTCCCCGCTCGGCCAAGGGCTTGACCAGATCCGAGGTTTGGAACATCCCGCGTTCGGCCATCCGCATGCGCAGATGCCACTCGAAGGTCATCTTCTTGGTCACGGTGCCTCCCACATGAACGGCGCGAAGGCGCCGAGTGCCTGGTGCATCAGCCGGTTCCGGTACTCATCCGACACATCGGTGTAGATCGAGGTCGTGCTGGGATACGCGTGGCCGACCTGTTCCTGGACGAACCGCGGCGGGTACCCGAATTCCACCAGGTGTGTCACGTACGAATGGCTTGTCTCCGCAATCGTCGTGTGCGGTCGGGTGCGAGTGGCGTTTGAGCAGTGCCGCCCTCGGCCGGGCGTTCGCAACAGTCTTGCTTTAGGTGTGTGGCGATTCGGCCGAGTCCGTGTGGTGTAGATCATGTCGCTAGTCGTCCTGTTCGGGGCAGGTGCGTGGCCAACCCGGGATCGATCAGCCCGAGCCAGGCGTCCTGGTCGTCAGCCAGCGGATGCTGCAAAGGAAGCGGGTGGAAGTGGCAGGCGAACGTCATGCCGGTGTCGCTGCCGATCCCCTCAACACGATGTATCCAGTCATCGGCTGTGTCGGTGGGGGCCAATAGATGGAAGTAAGTGGTGCGGCGTGGTTGTCCAGTTTCGGGGTGAGGTTTGTCCTCAGTCGTCAACGCCCGGACGATCGTGACGCCAGTCACCCCTGTTTCCTCGGTGACTTCTCGCAGCACTGCCGTCGGGAGGTCTTCGTTGGCGTTCACTCCTCCGGCTGGAACCTGTTGTCCGGCTTCGGGGAGGTCGATGTGCTCGAAGATCAGAAGTTCGGGCTGTGGTCTCGGACGGATGACGTAGGCGGCGACACGGATTCTTGGCGGGGCGGCGATCATGGGGATGCTCCTGTCTTCGGATCGTGCTCAACTGCATGGACCGGTGGTGCGATTTCGAGTGCGCAGGTGACGAACGGGCTGGGTTGTGCCGAATGTTGCCCGGAGGCGGGTGATCTCATCGTGCTGTGCGGCGAGACGGGACAGAGCTTGGGTCTTGAAGTCGGTGAGTTCCTCGATGGTGCTGGTTGCCTTAGCCAGGCGCTGCTTCAGCGCGGTGATCTCATTCTTGAGGCGGGTGATCTGAGCGTGACGGGGGTCGGGCTGCTCTCCGGCCTTTTGGAGGCTTCGCAGGCGCCGTTCGAACTCGGCGCGCAGGTGGGCGTAGGGCCGGTTGCCGTAGAAGGCGGTGCGGTCGACGTCCGCCTCGGCGGCGAGGGTCTTGATATCGCAGTGGCCGCCGGGCGGGATCTCGCCGCGTAGGAGCCGGTCCATGGCAGCGCGGATCCGGTTCTCGTTGGCGGTGCGCTGTGCCGCGGTGATCCGCATGTCATTCCTTGTTCTGGTTGATGGCGGTGTCGATGGCATTCAGGACGCCCAGGGCGCGGTTGAGATCGGTTTGCAGGCGGGCGCGTTCGGTCTTGCGGGTGGGGCCGAGGCTGCCGAGGAAGGTTGTGGTCTGCGCGGCGTGCTCGGCCCAGACCGGGCGGTGGCAGGGATGATGAGTGGCTTGCGAGCAGCGCGCGGAGTCACACATGCCAGCCAGCGGCCGGTCGGCGTTCGGGGTGCCGGCGAGTTTCAGGCAGAGCGCTCGGGAAGGGTCGGTGAACCAGCAGTAGTTGGCCGCGCCCAGGTGCAGTGTCTGGGCGCGTTTGGTGAGCAGGTTGAGGACTTCCCGGTTGCTGCGCTGGGTTTTCGGCGGTCCTGCTTCGGTGGTGGCGATCTTGCCGTCGATGTGGGCGAAGAACTCGGTCAGCTCGCGGGCTCCGGGTCCGGCGGGCATGGTCCCTTGCTGGTAGTTGCGGAACTCGGTCCAGACCAGATCCAGGTTGCGCCCGGCCTCGTGTTTGTTGATCTCGGCCAGCAGTTCGGCCTGCGCCCCGCCGGGGCGAGACGCGTATCCCTCCGTTGTTGCCGTTGCGATGTGTTTGAGGTGCAGTTTCGCGGCGAGCAGTCCTCCGGGGCGGTAGGCCAACTCGATCGCCAGCGTCCGGCGCAGGGCGCGGAGGCTGACCGGTGTCCCGGGGATCGGGGCCAGCCCGAGTCGCTGGCCGGCTGGCCCGTTGACCCAGTTGCGGAACCATTTGCAGCGGACGTCGAAGGCGAATCGGCCCAGCAGCGGCACCCCGTTCTCGGGGTTGTCGTGCAACTGTTCGAGCAATTGCGCGGCGCGGTAGGCGGGCTCGATGACGACCCATTCGTCGGCGACGCCGCCCAGCTGCTGCCCTTTAATGACTTTGCTGGCCAGCCGGTGGCGGACCAGCCCAGGGCCGTAGTGCTCGGGCGGGCGGCAGCAGCCGACTTCCAGCTCCATTAACTCCGAGGAGCGCATTCCCGACACCGCGGCCAGCAGGATGATCGCGGCGGTGCGAACGATCCCGACCACCGCGACGGCTTCCAACCGGTCCAGCGGCAGTGTCCAGGCGAGAGTGCCATCTCCATCAGCGCGATCGACGACAGAGGCGTTGCGCCCGAAGGGCTTATCCGCCCCGACCAGGTCCAGGACCGCTTCAACCCGGTCCCGCATGCGCGGGATCCACTGCCGCCAGAACTGGGTGAACCCGGCCTGGCGAGCCAGCAGCCCAAGCGAGATCCTGGTCAGTGGGTCCTCCGGCGACCACCCGGTAGCCACCCTGTCCCGAATGGTGTGCTCGGCCGCCAGCGGCAGCGGCTCGCCTCGACGCTCGTAGTCCGTTAGCAATTGTGCGATCTCCCCTTCGGGCAGCGTTGTGGTCAAGACGTGGTCCCCGTGCGTGTGCGACCACTTCCGATCGGCGTCTCTGACCTGCGTGATCAGATCGATGGCGCGCGGGCCGAGCGTGTCCACCAGATAGCTGGCCGCGGCCAGCATCGGCTGCAGGACGCTGTCGGCGACCGGCGAGGTCTTGTTCTGGCCAACACCGCTGGGCATCTCGGCAACAACCGACGGGGCGGCGCCGCCCCAAGGCCGCAGGTCTTCCGGGACGGAGTCGACGCTGAACAGCTCCCGGTGGTTGACCAGATCGACGACGGTCTGGGCTGCGGCCCGCCGGGTCGCCGGGCTGCGTTCGCCGACCACCTGGCCGTTTTCGTCCAGCCGGTCACGCCGATAGGCCAGGTATGCCTCGCAGTGGTCGGTGTTCACGTTGCCGAGGCTGGTGACGTCCTGGTCGGTGAGCCAGTTCAGGAAGCGGGTCAGTTCGGCCAGCCGCCCGGACGCGGTCAGCAGGTGCAGCGGGGTCCGGTAGGCGCGCGGCAAGGGCATCACGGCCGCGTGCTGGGGAGCGAGCAAGGCCAGGACCTGTTCCTTCGCGACCACTCGCCAGCGGGTGTTGGTGATCGCGGTGAAGTTGAACCGGCGGCTGACTTTGGCCATCTGGTTCGGCAAGCCGATCACGGCGGTGAAGTCCCAGCGGTCGTCCTCGAACGCCGGGCGGTGTGTCCCGTCGGGCAGCGCCAGCCCGGCTTCGCGGCAGACGTCCAGGCCCGCGAACGCCGACTGGAGCGGCCCGGAGGCGGCAGCGGTTGTCATCGGGTGGACTCCTCCGGGCGGACGGGAAGTTCGTCATCGCGGTCTTCGACCTGGACAGCGGCGCGAGCCACGACTGCCGGGTCGAAGCGATCCAGCACGTGGCCGATCCGCTGGGAGTAGGGGCCGAACACGGTCATGAACTGGGCTGCGGGCATCTGCTGCCATTGGCGGGAGAAGAATGCCTTGAGCCGCAACAGGTTTGCCGCGTGGCGGGGCGCGAACACCGCCAGCGGGCAGAGCAGGCAGACCCAGGGGCGGGCCGGGCAGGGTTTGCCTTTCGGGCCGTGCAGCCCGGCGAGTTGGTCGGCGCAGGCCGCGGTGAACACATCGCGTTGCCCGCCGACGAGTTCTGCGACGACGGTGTCGTCCAGGTTGAGCGCGGCGACCAGTTGCGGGTAGTCCCTGGCCAGTGTGGCGGCTTCTTCGTCGGTCACGACCGTGGGCGGGTGCGCCTTGCGCAGCAGGTCGTGCTGGGCGTCCTCCACGATCGCCTCGACCGCCCGGCGTTGGGACGGGGTGGTGGCGGTCAGGTAGTGGTCGCCCTCCACCTCCGGGCTGTGGTTCGGGTCGATGGTCGCCCGGCCGCGCCCGGCCCAGTTGCGCTTGTCCCGCAGCGACTGGAATGTCGTGCGGATCCGCGAGCGGTGGATCTTCATCGGAGTGCCGTCGGTGTCGAGCAGTTCATGGCGCACCACCCAGCGCTGGATCGCGACCCGGCTGGCCGATCCGACGTCCGCCGTGATTCCGGTGCCGCCGGGCTTGCGTAGTCGCAGCCACAAAAGCCGACGTTGCTCGGGTTCGGCATGGCTGCGCAGCAGCGCCGAGTGTGCCAGCCACTGTTCGAGCAGCCGGACCGCCCGCCGCGGCAGGTTGAGGCTCTCGGCCGCGGTGCGTCCTTTGACGTAGGACAGCAGGACGGTCGAGTCGCCGGCCCAGTCGATGTCGTCGGTGACCAGATCGTCGATGCCGTCCGGGACGATGCCGGAGTAGATGCCGAACAGCAGCCGGTAGGCGATCACGGTGTCCAGACGCGGGAACAGGTCCGTGCTCGCCTCCAGCACTCCGCCCCGCTGGCGGACGACGTTGTCGGAGCAGCCGAGGTGCTGTCCGAAGGCGACGATCCCGACCGGGCCGATCCGCGCCAGCAGCCAGCGCAGGTTGTCCTCGCGCCACCCGTGCTCGCGCGGATGGAGTCCGTGCCGGGCCGCGGCCAGTGCGCGCTTGTGCCGGGCGAACGACTCGTCCACGACCCTGCGGCAGGTCTGCGTCAGCCGCTCCCATTGGTCTTCTGGATAGGGCGGCAGCTGGTGGTGGCTGCGCTGCTGGTTGTAGGCCCGTCCGGCCGCCAGCTCGGCCAGCTTCGCGTCCACTCTTCCGCCGGCCAGTTGTAAGCCATGCAGCATCCGGCGGGTGCACGCCTCTTTCGGGCCACTGGAGGCCATCCAGTACTCGGCCATCTGCCCCCGCCGCAGGTCCGTTGCCCCGCCGGTGAATCCCTGGGCGGCCAGCGTGCGGGCCAGGTGCCGGATGGACTGTGCATAGTGGGTCAGCGAACCGGCGGCGTCGATCGTGCCGTGCGGATGGATCAGCTCCGCCAGGCCGAGCAAGAGGTCGCGGACCAGCGCCGGGCAGGGCAAGCCGTCCAGGTCGACTCGGGCGCTGGAGCCATCGCTGAAAACGCACTCGATGCCCAGCGGTTCTTCGGTCACGGTGGCGGGCATCAGCAATCCTCGCCTTCGTCGTCGAACTCCGCCGCGGCTTCCCGTTCGGCGGCGGCCTCGCCGAGCAGGCCATCCGCGAGGCCGGCGTTCTCGTAGGCATCGCGGTAGATCCGGGTCGTGTCCAAACGCTTGAGGTATTTTTCTGTTGTCAGCACTGAGGAATGACCGAGCAAGTCCCGCAGCACCAGCATTGGGTCCGCTTTGGACAGATAGAACACCAGCGCGGCGTCAGCGTCGGTGTCCTTGACCAGCTTGGCGGCTTGCCGGTAGTGCCCGGTCACCAGGTATTCCAAGGTGCGCATCGCGAAAGAGTGGCGGAGGCGGTGCGGGAAGACGTGCGGGAACCGAGGCTCGAACCGGGCGCGGATCCGATCGCTTGTCCGCTCGAACACGGTGGTCCAAGCGGTGAACGGCCCGCCGTCATTGCGCAGCGCGAGAAGGCAGGAACCCCCTCCCGGAGAGACCAGCCGTCGTCGCTCGTCCGGTGTGAGCGTGTCCCAGCGGCGGCGGACGCCGTTGATCTGTCCGCCCCGGGCGTCCGGGCTGGTCACCAGCAGCGGTTCGCCCCAGCGTCGTGGCGGTAGCCAGCTTGAGCCCGCCGAGGTGACGGCCCGGTCGAGGTCGAGGTAGTGATGGACGGTCGCCAGCGCGTCGTAGGAGATCCAGGTGGTCCGGAACTTGCGCCCTTTGGCCACACCCGAGGGAACGGGAAACGGGATCGGAATCGCCATCGGTTCGGGCGGTAGCGCCGGGATCTCGTAGGTCAGCAGGTATGTGAACTCCTGCGCGCGCAGCCCGGTGGCCAGCGCGAGTTCGCCGACGGCGCCGTTGCGCGCCAGTTCGCGGCCCCGGTAGCCGGTGTCCGGGGAGCCGTCCGGCGCAAGACCGCGCAGGCCGTTGACGAACAAGCCGGTGAAATCCGGCTCGAGGTACTTGATCGTGACGTGCGGGCGCGGGGTCCGCCGCACCGCCAGGTTCACCCGAACCTCCCGGCCCGTGCCGTGGAACAAAGCTCGCGCCGTGCGGTAGGTGAACGGCTCGGCCTCCGCGTGGCCTTCCTCCATCGCCCACCGGTAGAACAGGGACAGGATGCTCATGTGCTGGCCCCATGTCGTGGCGGCGAACCGCTGCTTGAGCGGGCCCGTCGCGCGATGTTCGGCGTAGCGGCTCAACCCCAGCTTCAGCTGATCTCGCGAGTCGAACAGCGCCACGCCGTGCTCGGCCAGGAATTCCGTCCACTCCTTGACCGCCCGCGCGTACGCCTCCCACGAATTCGGCGACGGCGCACCGCTGGCGGGCAACCCGCGCAGCCACCGGTTCACCGCGACCGTCGGCCGCCGCACGCCCGGCGCGTCCTCGAACCGCAAGTCGTCATCGACCAACACCGGCATCCGCTCCGGAATCAGCGGCCGACGCTCGACCTCCCAGGACTCCCAGCTCTGCGACGAGAAGAAACTCAAGATCATGACCGGAGACCATAGAAACACCACACGACTCAAGGCAAAGCGCAAACGCGCTGCTCTCGTGTACCAGAGACAGTAATCGCCACACGAAAACTAAGCGGAGATAAAGTGTCGTAAGCAGTGCAGGTCGAGTTCCGGGTCCAGGCCCGCGGAATCTCGGGCTCGCTGGAACGCTTCGTTGAGGCTGCGCGGCGCCAGTCGGCTGCCCCGCTCGGTGAGAAACAGCGCCTGGTGCCCGGTGGTGTCCAGCAACGGCCGGATCTGCTCGATCCATTCCTCGAACGGCTCGACCACCCAGTCCATCTCGGGTACAAGCAGGACAGTGCGCCGCTTCGGCGGGCTGCCCCGGGAACTCTTGCCCCAGCGCACAAACAATGCGCCGCAACGCCGGAAACGGTGGATCCGGGGATTGTGGCGCAGGTCGGGCAAATCCAGGCCCCATGCTTCCCTGCGCCGGAGGCCGAACGCATACACCGTCTTGAGTGCGATCGAGTCCCACCACGCGGTGATACACCCCTTGCGGCCACGGGCCCGCGCTTGGTCGGCCAGGCCGTCGGCGGCGTCGAACAACGCCTGGACCTCGTCGTAGTCCAGCGCTCGCCGACCGGGCCTGCTTTCGACGTCGACGGCGTGCCGGACGCTGTTGAACTCGTGTAAGACCATGGTCGGCGCTGTCCCGAACCGTTGCATGCACACCTCCGGCCACTGGTACCGCGCATCGGTGACGTACTGCAGGAACAACCGCAGCACGCACTCATGCGCGCGCAGGGTCGCCATCTGGACCGGTCGATTGCCGGATCGTAGCTGCGAGAGGAACGCTTCGACCTCTCCGGCCGTCCACTGCCACGGATACTGGTTCGACGCCGTCGCGAGCCGACGCACAAGATCCAGCCGGCTACGGATAGTGCGAGGTTTCAGGCACCGGACGCGTTGCTGCCGCGCCCATCCCTCCAACATCGCCTCGAACACTGCCGTCTCCGGATCGAGGAACGACACGCCCTCGGCGAGGTCCTTCGCTCTGCTCGTCTACGCCTCCGCGCATCTCAAGTACTACTGGCCGGCGGCGTTCTGTGCGGGCCTGTTGCGGGCGCAGCCGATGGGTTTCTACTCCCCGCAATCGCTGGTCGCCGACGCCCGCCGCCACGGCGTCATCGTGCGCGAGCCGGACATCAACGCCAGCCTCACCCACGCCACCCTCGAACCCGAACCCGAAAGCACCGGCGGGCACGCCATTCGCCTCGGCCTCGCCGCGATCCGACACGTCGGCGACAACGCCGCCGAAACGATCGTCGCCGAACGCCAAGCCAACGGCCCGTACATCAGCATCGGTGAGCTGACCGAACGCGTCCGGCTGAAGAAGCCCACGATCGAGGCGCTGGCCACCGCCGGGGCGTTCACCAGCCTCGGCCCGGAACGACGCCAAGCACTCTGGGCCGCCGGCGCCGCGGGCACCACCCGGCCCGAACACCTCCCCGGCCTCGCGCCCGGCCTGGACGCCCCGGCCCTGCCGGGGATGACACGGTTTGAGGTCACCGTCGCGGACCTGTGGGCCACCGGCATCTCACCCGGCTCCCACCCCGTCGAATACCTCCGCCATTGGCTCACCGACCACGGCGCCATCACCGCCGCCGTGCTCGACCAGGCCGAGGACGGCGAGCGGGTGTGGATCGGGGGAGCGGTCACCCACCGGCAACGCCCCGCGACCGCCGGCGGGATCACGTTCCTGAACCTCGAGGACGAGACGGGCATGGCCAACATCCTCGTGTCCCCGGGCCTATTTCACCGGAGTAGGAAGGTGCTAGTGGCGAGCAACGCCCTGCTGTTTCGCGGAATCGCTCAAGTCACCGAAGGATCATCCACGCTCGTCGCAGATCACGTGCGTCCGTTGGAACTCAGGGGCTTGGCGTCGCAGTCGCGTGATTTCCGATGACCGGAGCGAACCGGGAATGGCGAACACTGGAAGTGCCGATCCGACCAGGTTCAGAGGCGCCCAAACGATGCCCGTGGGGCCACGATCTGACAGTTGGTGGCGTGCGGCAGGGCTGGTCACAGGATTACCGTGCTCCGGAATGGCTGTGCGAGGCCTGCCACGCTCTGACAGGTGAAGGCGGAGTCTGGGCGATGATCGACACCGCCGTCGAGCGGCAGGTCATGGAAACCGGCGTGGATGAGTACGGCCTACGCCTGGTCGTCCTGCCACCGCCGGTTCCCGCCGGGGTCGGCGTCATCCAGCTTCGCTTAGGACACACGGTCTTCGGTGAAGCGCGGCTATCGCTGTGTCCGGTCGACCGCCGCGCGATCCTCGTCCATGTCGAGGTCGAGGAGAAACATCGACGTCGTGGAGCGGGGTGTGTGCTGGTGAACGCCGCCATGGAGCGGGGCGCCAAGTTCCAATGGTCGATGCTGCCCATCGGGCGTGACCCGGTTACTGTCGCGTTCTGGGCCCGGGTCGGAGCGGCCGGGCCAGCGACCCCGCATCCCTGCACGCATCAGGTCAACGCGAACGTCGTCCCTGCCGAGTCGCGGTGGACGAAGTGGTGGTGACTGTTCACTCGGCTGGCGAGGGGGAGTGGCGCGTGGGGTTCTGCTCGTGGCGTCCGATCGATCGGGTGGTGCTCGTTGAGCACGCCCGGGCTGACGACTGACTCTGGCGGTGGGCTTGGGCTCGGTTCTGCTCACCGCAGCGCTGTGGCGAGCAGCGGGCTACTTGCAGTTCGGCACGGAAGCGGCAGCGTTCCGGGCGGCGCAGCAGTTGTCCAACGGCACGATCCAGGGAGCATTTGGCTTGCAGGCACATGTGCGCATGCAGGTGAATCGGCACGGCCAGGTCCGGGCGTAGTCACTTTTCGTAACAGGACAGGTCGACATCGAGCGGTTTGCCGAGGTAGCCGTCCTCAATAGCCGCTTGGAAGCTCAGCTCGCGGTCTTTGAACGTCGGTGCAAGCCAGCTCGTGATGCTCACGCTGCCGGCTCCGACGAGGGTTGCCAGGCCGTCGGTGGAAACGTACTCACATGATGTGTGGCCACAACGGAATTCAGAGCCGGGCCGACTTCCATGGTCAATACGACCTTGACCGCACAGGAACCCAACTCGACCTGCGCCAGCGGGGGGAGGGAGGGAGGGAGGGAGGGACAGACCGGTCGCTTTGGCCCTCGAACTGCTCGCTGGCGTTACGAAATGCTCCCGGACACGGTCAGGTGGTGATCGATCGGCTACGGTCAGCAAGTGTGGCTTGATGCGCTATGGGGACTTCTCGGCTCCGCGACCAACTGCGGCGTCGTGTTCATCGAGGCCAGTAGACGGGTTAAGGGATGGCCATGGGCTGAACCCGATGGCCCCGGGGGCGGCGTCTATGCCGTGTCGATCGGCATCCACTTGTTCGTCGGCACAGTCACGACTACTGCGGTCGCGACCACGCCGTTGGTCAGCAGCGGCTTAATCGCCTTCGGAATCGGAGTCAGCGCGCCTACGGTCGTCAAGAAGGTCGCCGCTTATGCCGAGTCCTTGTTGCCTTCCTCGGAAGGAAGCGACAAACCCAAGCAGGTGGAACCGGAAGGTGGTGGTGGAAGTGGCGCGTAGACCCCTTTTCCGCCGTTTGCTGTCCGCGCTGGCTGGAACAACGCCCGCCTTCTCGCCCACCTCCTCCCCCTTCGCACGTGGGCGAACGCCAGGCGCTCGCCTGCTATCGGCGCTGGCTGGTACGACGCCCGCCTTCATCGCAGGGACACTGCCGGATTCGTATACAGCACGTCCGGAACCGGACGCCGGTCAAGGATCACCACCGCTGGCCAGTGATCGGGCCATGGGCGACGAGCCGCCACCGGAGTCCACCCTCGCCGAACCCACGACAGCGGATTCGCGACGTCCGATCGCGGTGTTGGTGGTGGACGACCACCCCATGTGGCGTGACGGATTGGCTCGTGATCTGGGCGCCCGTGGTTTCACAGTGGCGGGGACGGCGACGGACGCGGAGTCGGCTACTCGGACCGCTCGGACTGTCCGCCCTGATGTGGTGCTGATCGATCTGTACCTGCCCGCCGTCCTGGACGCAATCATGGGTATCGCACTCGAACTGCCGGACAGCAGGGTGGTTGTGCTGTCCGCGAGCGGGCCGTCTCAGGATGCGGTGGAAGCGGTGAAGGGCGGAGCGTCCGGCTATCTGGACAAGTCGGCATCCGTGGAGGACTTAGTAAACGCTGTGCAGCGGGCTGCTGCGGGCGACGCGGTGTTCACCGCCGGGCTTGCCGGGCTAGTACTGAGCGAGTTCGGCAGGATGTCGGCTGACCCTCAGAGTCCGTGGTTGACCGACCGAGAGTCGGAAGTGCTGCGCCTGGTGGGGAAAGGCCTGACAGTCCGGCAGATTGCCGACCGGCTGGTGATCTCTCGGAGGACAGTGGAGAACCACGTTCAGGGGGTTTTTCGGAAGCTGCAACTGCACAACCGGGTGGAGCTTGCGCGCTACGCCATCGAGCACGGCCTGGATGGCGAATCAGAGGAATAGCCACGGTTGCAGTGCGGCTGTGAACTGTGATTGTTTCGGACCCGGCGAGTGCGACAGCGGCATGAGTGGCGGATAGTTCCTGCGCGGTGAAGTCCGCCAGGAACATCTCCACCGGCCTCACGGGGTTGTTTGTGCGGTCGACAAGCAGCCACGGCACGGCGGCCGACCATGTAACCACTCGCCACCAACGGAGCAACTGAATCAACGCCAGATCACTCGTCCCAACATCCCCCATGCGTCTCCCAAACGTCGGCTGCACGCAGTCTCATCGCCGAGCTAGAGATCGAACGGCGACCCATCGGCGTGTCGGTTCTTAGTCCGGACAACGGTGTGGGCACGGCACAAAGTGCTCGCGCGGGCCAGCGCGGCGCTGCTGATCCGTGGCCAGGTCCAGGCCTCAGACGGCGTGGTCACGCTCGTAGCGGACAAGCTCGAATGCCTCGACCTGTCCATGACCACCGGCCCCTCCCGGGACTTCCGATGACCGGCGCCAACCGCCACTGGCGTGTAGGGTCCCAGAATCGATGGCACTTTCCCAAAGATCTTGGCACTGAAATGGCACTAGTGCCACGAAAACTGGGATTGACCATTCTTCCGCGCCCGCTGGGCCGTTCGAGTGGGAGTCCGCGACGCGCCGTCAATGAGCAAGCCGCGAGTTGACGCTGAGGTGTAGCTCTGAAGCTCGTCGAGCAGCTCACCTGCGGCAGGGAGCAACATGGCAGCTGATTCGAACGGCCTCTCGGCGTCGGTCCGGCTTCGACTGCCAGATCACGAAGAACTCGTCTATCCGTGGCTTGAGGCGGACGTCTCGATCTTGAGCATGGCTGCGCCGTGGCGGACATTCGTGTCCTACAAAGGGCAGCGTCACTATTCGGGGTGCTTCTGGTCAGCAACTCAAGGTGATCTTATTCTGTACGAGTCGCGACTGGAGTTGGCGCGGTTGCTGTTCGCGGACTTCGACCGAGCAGTGCGCGGCATCGTCGCTCAGCCGTTCCTTCTGGAGGCAGAAGTCGACGGTCGACGTCGACGGCACGTGCCCGACTTCCTTCTGCTGACCGAAGCGCTGCCGATCGTCGTGGACGTGAAGCCGGCGAGCCGGGTCTCGAAGCCAGATATCGCCTTCGTGCTCGCGTGGACTCGGCGAGTTGTCGAAGCACGCGGCTGGGTCTACGAGGTGTGGTCGGAACCTCCACCGATCGAGCTGGCCAACGTCCGACTGTTGGCCGGTTATCGTCGTGAGTGGCTGTTTGACCCGGCGGTGCTAGCGGAGCTGCGTGAGGCTGACCTGGAAGGCATGTCGCTCGGCGCTGTCAGACTCGCGCTCCCGCACTGGCAGCCGGAGATCGTTGCTGCTTCGGCGCTGCACCTGTTGTGGCAGAAGCACTTCCTGGCTGACCTCGCTGACCCGTTGGACGCGACGACCGTGTTGCGGGTCGCAGCATGACCGGCGGCGTGTTACGGGTGGGAGTGGGGACTCAGGTCCATTACGACGGTGAGGTGGTCACCGTCGTCGAGCTGGTGATCACCAAGGCGGGGAATGAAGTCGTGCTGAAGAACACGGCAGGCACGCTCACTGCGCGCATCTCGCTCCGGGAGCTACTGACGTCGGATCGCGTCGTAATCATCCCGGACGCGGTGGATGCGAATGGTGACGAGCTGGCGGATCCAGCGACCGTGGTCTTGGCGGAGCTATCCGAGAGCGAGCTCCGACAGGTTCATGAGCGTGCTGCGCACGTGCGCGAAGTCCTCACCGGCTACCGAGCGGGCTCCGCTGTACTAGCGGGCGCAGGGGAACCGCGGCCGCAGTACCGACCGGGTCTGCCGGCGAATTCTCGCTACGCGGCGAAAGCGGCTGAGCTGGGTGTTGGTCTGCGTACGGTGTTGCGGTGGGTGGCGGACTTCCGGAACAACGGAGAAGCAGGCTTGGCGTCCAAGCGGGATCGCACCGCACGGCGGTTATTAGGGCGCGTTGATCAACGGTGGGTGGACCTCGCGCTCGAAGTGATGGTGGAGCACAGCGAGGAATCGACACCGTCCCGAACGATGGTGATCAACCGGACGAACGCCCGGGTGATCGCGCGCTTCGGCGAGGGCGTGGTGAAGGCGCCGAGCCGGACTACCGCTTTCCGGGTGCTGGAGGAGTTGGAGCGACGGCATCCGACGTTCCGTCTGAGCGCCAAGCGGAATCGGGACATCGCGGATCGGCCGGGCGGGGTTTACGGGAAGTTGCGGCCGACGCGGCCGGGTGAGTACGTGGTGATGGACTCGACGCGGCTGGATGTGTTCGCGCTGGATCCGGTGACGTTGCGGTGGATCAACTGTGAGCTCACTGTGGCGATGGATTGGTACACCCGCTGTGTCACCGGGATCCGGCTCACGCCGGTGTCGACGAAGGCGGTGGACGTCGCTTCGGTGCTGTTCCAGGTGTTTCGTCCCCGGCCCGCTGGTTCGGAGTGGCCGGAGCACGCGGTGTGGCCTGAGCACGGGATCCCGCGCACCGTGCTGTTGGACGTGGACGCCGCCGAAAGCCCCGAGGTTCGGCGGCCAGGCTTATCGGGGCCGGCGATGGCGCCGGAGACGATCGTGGTCGACCACGGCAAGGTGTTCGTCTCCGCGCACTTGACCAGCGTGTGCGCGCGGATGGGGATCTCGATCCAGCCCGCTCGGTTGCGCACCGGCCGGGACAAGGGGCCGGTGGAGCGGTTCTTCCGCACCCTGCGCGAGGACCTGCTGCAGGCGCTGCCCGGTTACAAGGGCCCGGATGTACACGCACGTGGGATCAACCCGGAACGCGAGGCGTTCTTCTTCCTCGACGAGCTGGAGGAGATCGTCCGGGAGTGGGTCGCGGTCGTGTATCACCATCGCCCGCACGACGGGCTGCTCGATCCGCATCTGCCCGCGATGCGCATGTCCCCGGCGATGATGTTCGGCCACGGGCTCGCGCGCGCCGGCTACATCGAGGCGCCCCGAGATCCGGACCTGGCGCTGGAGTTCCTGCGCACCGAGTGGCGCACGATTCAGCACTACGGCGTGGAGATCGACGGCCGCCGTCACAACGGTCCCGCTCTCAACCCGTACCGCGGCCGCAAGAGCCCTCACACGGGTGTCGCGCGCGGCCGGTGGCCGTTCCAGGTCGACCCCGACGACGTCAGCCGTGTCTACTTCCGCGACCCCCACACCCGCGCCTGGCACACGCTGATGTGGGAGCACGCCCTGGCGCTGGACATGCCGTTCAGCCAGGACGCGCTGGCGTTCGCCCGCAAGCTCGCGGCATCGCGCTACACCTATCCCGATGACAAGGTCGCGGTCGCCGACCTGCTGGAGCGCTGGAACGCAGGCCTCGGCCGCAGCCTCGCGGAACGGCGGATCGCGCTGCGTCTCGCGCGGGATCAGGCAGCCCTCGACCTTCCCAGCACCGAGCCTGCGGTCGCAACGCTGCCCTCAGTCGCCCGTGTCCTCGCGGCCGCACCAGTCGACGTCAACGACCACGAACCGGAGATGGGTGATGTCGACGACGTCGAGGAACTCGCGGCCGGGAACGGGGACTTCTACGCCGACGCGCTGGGGGACGTGTGAGCACGGCCGGGCTGGACAACCTCACGCTCGCACGCAAGGAAGGATGGCAGCAGTTCGTCGACGCCCCCGCGCGAACCCGGCCGGAATCGTTGTCACGCAAGCAGATCCGTGCGCTCGGTGTACAGGCGCGCGCGAGCTACGACCGGAGCCGCCGGGAGTGGCACGCGAACCTCGGTCCGCTAAGGACACCGCAGCTGGCTGAGCTGCATGACGACCTATGGGACATCGTGGACAGCAACGCCCACGACGGAGACAAGGCCAAGGGGGCGGTCGCGATCGACGCGTTCCCCGGTCTGGGCAAGACCACTTCGGTGCTGGCCTTCGCCAAGCGGTTCCACCTGCGCGAGATCGCCGAGCACGGCTCCCTCACCTCGGAGGGCCACGAGCGGTGGCCGGTGTGTCGGGTCGGGCTGACCGGCAACACCGGCCTGAAGGACTTTAACCGGGCGATGTTGGAGTTCTTCGCCCATCCCGGAATCGGCCGTGGCACGGCCAGCCAGTACGCCACGCGCGCTCTGGACTGCATGGTCAGCTGCCACGTCCGGTTGTTGATCGTCGACGACCTGCATTTTCTGCGGTGGCGCGCCAACTCCGGTGTGGAGATCAGCAATCATTTCAAGTACGTCGCCAACGAGTTCCCGGTCACCCTGATCTTCATCGGCGTCGGTCTGGCCCGCCGGGGCCTGCTCGACGAGGCCGATGCCGCCGGCGACCCGGTGCTCGCGCAGACCGGCCGCCGCACCACCCGGCTCGGGATGGAGCCGTTCCTGATCGACAGCGCCGTACACCGGCGGCAGTGGCGCGCGATTCTGCACGATCGAGCAGCGTCTGGTGCTCGCCGATGCGCGGCCGGGCATGCGGGCCGATGACCTGTCCGACTATCTGTTCGCGCGGTCGACCGGGCACATCGGGTCGCTGATGACGCTGATCAATCGCGGCTGCCAGCGGGCCGTGCGTACCGGCGCTGAACGCCTCGACCAGGCCGTGCTCGACAGCGTGAAGAACGACGCCGCTGCGGAGAACGGCCGCCGCGAACTCGAAGCCGCCTTCCAGGCTCGACGCCTCACCACAGCGGTCGCCAGTTCAGCTACCACAGCTCGCCGCAGAGCGGCCAGGTCGTGACACCGCTCCGCCGCCTACCGGTGCGCCTCGCCCCCGTCCCCGGCGAAAGTCTGGACTCGTGGCTGGCAGCGTTCTCGCGCAGACTGGCCACGCCCGCCCGCGACCTGCTGCCCGCCCTCGGGCTCGATGTCACCACCCTCCGCGGCAGTACCACGGGGCTCGCGGTCGTCCTGCGGGACGACGAGGCCACCCAGGTGGCCAAGGCGACCGGCGTGCCCGTCCCGACGTTGCACATGATGACGCTCGCGCGCTACAACGCCGTGCTTCGTACGGACCCTTCGACCCGGCGGCTGATGCCCTATCACGCGTGGACCCGCCGTCGGGGAACGTGGTTCTGCCCGCGCTGTCTCGCCGAGACCGGTGGACGGTGGCAGTTGCGGTGGCGGCTGGGCTGGTCGTTCGCCTGCGTCAGACACCGGTGCCTGCTCGTCGACCGTTGCCCGGACTGTGGACAGATCCCACGCCCCGACGCCGGGTTGCTGCACATCCCGCTGGCCTCGCGGTGTGGTGCACGACCGGCGACCGCGAGCCGCACCCACGAACGCTGCGGTGCCGATCTCACCGCGAGCGCACCGCACGAACTCGCCGGCGGGCACGCGGTGCTGGCTGCGCAGCGCCTGATCGACACGATGCTCACCACCGGCACCGCGACCTTCGGCCTCTACACCGCGACCGCGGCCGGTCAGGTGTTCACCGACCTGGCCGTGCTCGCTCCCCGGATCCTGGGTACCGCCGCCATGCCACACGCCGCCGATCCCGCGGTCGGTGACCTCGCCGAGGTCTACCAGGCCTCGCTATCCGAAGGTGGCACCGCCTACCACGGCGCTGGCTCTGGCCCTGGCCACGCGGTGCACGCTGCTGTTGCCGTGACCCGCGCAATGGCGGTACTCAGCAAGGCCGATGCCACAGCCGCCGCCGCGGCACTCGCCGCCCTGCCCGCGCCCGGCATCACGGCCCGACGGCTGGTCTCCCCGCACGACAATGGCCCAGCACGATCGATCAGCACGATGCTCACCGACACGCTGCAGCGAGCGCGCCACACCCTGTTCCCACGCCCACCGTCACCGTCGAAAGCCCGCACCGCCCGGCCCCGCACCCCGTCCGGCCGGCGCCATGACCTGCTCGGCAGCGTCCAGCACTGCCCGGACCACGACCGCGCCCCGCCTCGTAGTAACCGATCTCCTTGTCCCACCCGTCAAAGACAAGACTCGGACGGACCTCCACCATGAACACGGATCCAGATATTTGGCCCAATCCGGTCGTGTGAACGTCCGCTACTGCCGATGAGCGGCTACGACATCGCAGTCAGTGACCCATGTCTGTGGCAACGGATGGCGGACTTTGAGTTCGCGTTGAGAAGATGCGCGCGACGCCGTCGCGAACTGCTGTCCAGTTGTGGTGATCCACACCAAACCCGGAGGTCCTCCCGCACTCCAAGATCATCCGACTACGTGTCCCCACGTTCGCGACCTCCCGGGGCAGTACACCTAGCACGTTTGGAAGACCCGTGCTCGAGAGCTATCGCGCGGGGTAACCGGTCGACCCGGTGGGGTTGGCAGGCGCACGCCGCCGATGGGGCCGGTGAGAGCACCGCCCCCATCAGCCACCCGTCCGCAGTCAGGCTCAAAGGAAAATGATGCTCACCGAAAATCGCGGTCGAGCCTCGCCGCTCTCGTTCGCGCGGTGCCGTCCTTACTGGGGTGCGGGGATTCCTTGGCTGATCCCGCCGTCGACGGTCAGTCTGGCGCCGGTGGTGAAGGTCGCGTCGAAGGCGAGGAACAGCACGGCCGCGGCGACTTCCTCGACGCTGCCGTGCCGCTGCATCGGGGTTGCCATGTCTCCCATTTTCATGAAGGCGTCCCGGCTCTCGTCGGTCATGCCGGTGATGCCCATGGTCGGGGTGTCGATGAAGCCGGGGCTGACCACGTTCACCCGGATGTTCCTGGGCAGTAGCGCGTGGGCGATTCCTTTGGCGAACGCCCGGACCGCGGCTTTCGCTCCGGAGTAGACGGTCAGGGCGTCTGTTCCGCCTTCGTCGGCGATGGAGGTGGTGAAGACGATCGAGCCACCATCTCGGATGAGGGGAGCCAGCCGTTGGGTGGTGAAGAACGCGCCCTTGGTGTTGGTGTCGAAGCTTTGGTCGTAGGACGTTTCGGTTACCTGGGCGAAGGGTTCGAGCTTGGCGAGTCCGATGTTGACGAATACGAAGTCGATTCGGCCGAGCTTTTCTTCGACGAGGTCACCGAGCGCGTGGATGTCGGCCATGCTGGTGGCGTCGGATCGGACCACGTGCGCGGCCGGGGACGCGAGTTGGGTCCGTGCCGTTTCGATGTTCTTCTCGTTGCGGCCGGTCAACAGGACTTCCGCGCCACCGTCGAGGAGTGCCTTGACGACGGCGAGTCCCATGCCGTGCGTTCCGCCCGCGACGACGGCCTTCTTGCCTGAATACTCGCTCATCGTCTACTCCACGGGTTTCTTGATCAGGTCGACCATGTCGGCGAGGCCGCGGCCATGAGCCGGCGGGCCGATGAGGTCTCGCAGGGGGGTGATCAGGTGGGAGAGCAGGGCTTTGTCGACGTTCTGGGCGTTGCTGGTCGTGACGATGTTGGCGATGGCCACCGCCTGCATGTCCGGCGGGGAATCGGATTCTGCGGCAGCCTGTGCGCTCGTGTCGTTTTGCTGGACGAGCAGGGGCAGCGCGACGGTCGTCGCGGTCAGCCAGGGGGCCAGCAGGGACGAGGCGAATTCCGTGAGATCGGCCTTCTCCGTGCGGACGAGGGCGAGTGCGTGGCTCGCTCCGGCGAACTGGCCGTACATCGCGCTGAGCAGGGCCAGGTCGTAGAGCGACGCCAACCCTGGGGCGGCGCCGACGTACTTGGCGATGCCCAGCCGGTTCAGCGCCTGCTCGTACTGGTCGAAGACGCGCCGTGAGCCGCTGTAAAGGACGAAGGCTTCCGGCTGGCCGATCATCGGAGGCACGGCCATGATGCCGCCGTCGAGGTAGTCGGCGCCGCGCTGGGCCGCCCAGGTAGCGGTCTCGCGGGCCTGGTCCGGAGTGCCGTTGGTGAGGTTCACCAGTGCTCGACCGGTCAAGGCGTCGCCGACCGGATCGAGGATCTCGTGCAGGACCAGGTAATCCAGCAGACAAACGACCACCAGAGGACTGGCCGTGACCGCCTCGGTGATCGTGGCCGCCCGCGTCGCGCCGTCCGCGACGAGACTGTCGGCCTTGCCCGCCGAGCGGTTCCAGACGGTGGTGGGGTGGCCGGCGGCCAGGAACGCGGCGGCCAGCGCCTTGCCCATTGCGCCGAGGCCGATGACCGTCACCGGGACGGGTGATTCGTGCTCGTTCATTCACAACTCCATTCGGTCTGTGACCACCACTCTGGGATGGGGCACCCCAGGTCGGGTCTAGGTCCGGTCTAGGTCGGGTGCGCGTCGAGCCGGCCGCCGGCCCGCCGGTTACCGTGGTGCCGTGCGTTTCGGAGTGCTCGGTCCGTTGGCCGTGTGGACGGCGGACGGGACCCGGGTCAACGTCCGGGAGTCGAAGGTCCGTGCCCTGCTGGCGGCCCTGCTGTTCCACGAGGGACGGCCGGTGTCGGCTGATCGGCTCATCGATGACCTGTGGGGCGAGCGGCTTCCGCTGAACCCCCGAAAGACCTTGCAGACGAGGGTCTGGCAGCTTCGGCGGGCGTTGGAAGACGCCGAGCCGGGAGGGCGGGACCTGGTGGTGTCCCAGCCGCCTGGGTACCTGCTGCGGGTCGATCCGGCCAGGGTCGACATGGGCCGGTTCCGGGACCTGACCGCGCAGGCGCGAATCAGCGGCGACGCCCGCACACGGGCGGAGCTGTTGTCGGATGCCCTGCGGCAGTGGCGGGGGCCGGCGTTCGCGGACTTCCAGGACGCGGAGTTCGCCGGGCATCTCGCTCGACGTCTTGAGGAGGAGCGGCTGGTCGTCCTGGAGGAACAGGCTGAGGCGAGGCTGGAGTCGGATGACCGGCTCGCCACCGCACTCGCCGGCGAGCTCGGCGAACTGGTGGCTCGATACCCTCTGAGGGAACGTCTGTGCGCGGTCTACATGCGTGCGCTCTACCTCGCCGGGCGCCAAGCCGAGGCACTGGCCGCCTACAGCGGGCTCCGCCACCGGTTGGCCGAGGAACTGGGCCTGGACCCCGGGCCTGAGCTGGCGACCCTTCACCAGTCGATCCTGGAACAGGCCACCCACCTCAGCCTCACCTCCGGCGCCGCGCCGCGAACCACCCTGCCCATCCCGCTGAGCGCCCTGATCGGCAGAGCGGACGTCGTCGGCGCGGTGCGCTCGGCGCTGGGCACGGCCCGGTTGGTGACGCTGACCGGCCCCGGCGGTGTCGGCAAGACGCGGCTGGCCGTGGAGACGGCGGGCGGTCTGGTCGATGCCTTCCCCGACGGCGTCTGGCTGGTCGAACTGACCATGCTGGATCGCCAGGACGATCCGCGGACGTCAGCGGAACTGACCGACCTGGTCGCCGCGGTCCTCGGCCTCCGCGACGACGCCACAACTGCCTCGTTCCCGTCCTCTGGTCCCGTTTCCTCGCTCGAGCGGCTCACCGGTGCCTTGTGCACGAAGCAGCTACTGCTGGTCCTGGACAACTGCGAGCATGTGACCGAGCCGGCCGCCGAACTCGTCGAACAGCTGCTGTCGACAGCGCCGGGGCTGCGAATCCTGGCGACCAGCCGTCAGCCGCTCGCGGTCGACGGGGAACAGGTGTGGCCCGTGTCGCCGCTGGAGCCACCGGCGCCCGGGGCCTCGATCGAAGCCGTGCGCAAGTCCAGCGCGGTCAGGCTGTTCCTGGCACGAGCGAGCGCCGCCGTGCCCGGGTTTGAGTTGACCGCGGACAACGCGGACGCCGTCGCCACGATCTGCCGGCGGCTCGACGGGATTCCTCTCGCCTTGGAACTGGCCGCCACCCGGCTCCGGGCCTTGGGCGCGCGGGAACTGGCCGCACGAGTGGACGACCGGTTCCGGTTGCTGGCAGGCGAGAAACGGGGAGCACCTGCTCGTCAGCGGACGTTGCGGGCGATGATCGACTGGAGCTGGGAACTGCTCACCGAGGCCGAACGCCTGGTGCTGCGCCGTCTTTCCGTCCATGCCGGAGGCTGCACCATCGAGGCGGCCGAAACGACCTGTGTCGGCGGGGGAGTGCGGGCGAGGGAGGTCCTCGATCTGCTTGCCCGGCTGGTGGACCGTTCGCTGGTCGTCATGACCGAGACCGCGGACGGCCCTCGGTACCGGCTACTCGAATCCGTCGCGGCCTACAGCCACGAACGGCTCGACGAGGCAGGCGAGTCCGAACGGATCCGGCAGCTGCACCGCCGGTACTACACCGAACTCGCCGAACGCGCCGAGCCACACCTGCGAAGCAGACAGCAACAATACTGGTTGCGGCGCCTCGACGCCGAGACCGCCAATCTCCACCGGGCGCTGGACGACGCGATCCAGCACGACGAAGCGGAAGTGGCTCTCCGGCTGGTCAACGCGCTGGGCTGGTACTGGTTCCTGCGCGGCAGGCTCGGCGAAGCACGCCGATTGCTGAACCTGGTCTTGCCCCTCCACGGGCAAGCACCTGCCGCGACGCGGGCCGTGGCGGCCGTATGGCAAGCAGGCATCACACTGCTGATCCGCGATGCCACCGATCCGAACACGGTCGTGCCGAGCGGCGTGCTGGACACGGTGAACGACACCGTCGCCGACCCTGCCGTGCGAGCGTGGGCCGAGTGGTTCCTCAGCTTCGCGCAGAGCGGTTTCGACACCCCGGCAACGACCGGTGACCGGATCGATCGGCTTCTGTCGGCCTACCGCGCCGCCGCCGACGACTGGGGCGTCGCGGCCGTCCTGATCACGCACACGTTCGCTCTCGCCAAGGGCGACATCGCCGAAGCCGGCCGGCTCGGCCGTCAAAGCCTGACCCTCTTCGAGGAACTCGGCGACAGCTGGGGGCAAATGAAAGCCAGGCAGCGCCTCGCCACACTGTCCGAAATCAATGGCGACTACGAAGACGCCGCACGTCTTCGCCGTGAGGGCCTGTGCAACGCCGAAGAGCTCGGGTTATGGACCGAAGCGGCGTATGAACTGTCCGGACTCGGACGCAGCGCCCTGCTGGCAGGCGACTACGGCACAGCCGAGGAGTTCCACACCCGAGCGATGCGACTGGCCGCGGAACAGTCCCACCAGTGGGGCGTCCAACACGCCGAAGTCGGCCTCGGGCTCGGCGCGCGCAGGCAAGGCAAACTCGATACCGCCGAAACACATCTGCGAAACTGGCTCGACTGGTGCCGACGCTGGAACGGAACCCCCGGCCTCGCCTTAATCCTGGCCGAACTCGGCTTCATCGCGGAACAACGCGGCGACGCGTCGACGGCGCTCGACCTCCATCTCGACGGTTACACCGCGGCACAGGCCACCGGCGACCAACGGGCGATCGCGCTCGCGCTGGAAGGATTGGCCGGGGCACACTCGCTCGCCGGCCATCACCACCACGCCGCCCGCCTGCTCGGTGCGGCCGCCGCACTCAGAAAAGCAGCGGGAGCGCCACTACCGGCCGCCGAACACGGCGACATCGACCGGATCACCGCCAGGATCCGGCACAACCTGCCCGAAAACGTCTTCGTCACCGAATTCGAAAACGGTCGGAGAAACGACCTCGACGTGATCGCTGGAAACACCACAGCGCCAAACGCCTAGCAGCCAGCAAACGCCCTCGCTGGTCGGGCGAACGCCGGCGCGTCCGCGTCTTGACGGCCCTGCGCGCCGTCGTGGTAGCCGGTGAGGTCGGAGGGAACAGTCAACTGAGGAAATGCCAAGAGTTTGAGACTGATCATGGTGACGTCACCATGAGACAACAGAGAAAGCCCAGGTCGCGCAAGATCGGCATGTCACGGGCGGCGAGACCCTACAGGCGCTGTAGGGTCTCAAAACCGACCTCATTTTCTCATTGGCAGTTTCATGCCTGGTTCATTTATGAAGCTGGCATGAGATTGGGCTGTCCGGGTGGTCGTCGTCGACACACCGAGGTGGCGCGGTGTGGGTAGGTCTGCCCGATGGGAGGGTGCCCTCGCCTGCAGCTACCTAGGTGAGAGAGCAGGGATGGCCGCCGCGGACATCCCTACGTCGACGGTGGTCAGTTGTCGTTGCGCGGTCACGCTTGCCGAGCAGGCTCAGGTTTGGGCGTCGGTAGAACTGGAGGCGTTGAGGTCGGCTGTGCCGTGGAGGACTTTCCGCTGGTACAAGGGGCAGAAGCACTGCTCGGGTACGTTCTGGTCGGCGACTGAGCGCGATCTGGTGATCTACGAGTCTCGGCTCGAGCTGGCGCGATTGCTGTTCGCGGACTTCGACACCTCCGTAGGCCACATCGTGGCCCATCCGTTCCTCCTGCGCGCCCCGGCCCGCGTTGCTCCGGAACCGCTGTCGGGCAGCGAGTTACGGCGCCTGGGAGCGGATGCCTTGGCCGACTACAACAAGCAGCGGCGGGTCTGGCACGCCAACCTGGGACCGATCAAGACTCCGCAGCTGGCCGAGCTACACGAGGACTTGTGGGACATCGTCGACAGCAACACCCAGGATGGAGACAAAGCCAAGAGCGCGGTCGCGATCGACGCGTTTCCCGGGCTGGGCAAGACAACGTCGGTGCTGGCGTTCGCCAAGCAGTTCCACCTGCGGGAGATCGCCGAAGAAGGCGCCTTCACCAGGGACGGGCACGAGCGCTGGCCGGTCTGCCGGGTCGGGTTGACCGGCAACACCGGCATGAAGGACTTCAACCGGGCCATGCTCGAATACTTCGCCCATCCGGGGCGAACCACCGGAACGACGGCACAGTTCGCTCACCGGGCACTGGATTGTGTGCTGTCCTGCGCGGTCAGGATTCGGCACAGACCAGGCCGTCGTCGGGGTCGTCGTGCCAGCCCTGCTCGGCGAGCCACCGGTGAACGGGTTCGGGTGGGATGTGCCCGATTTTCGGCGGATACTACGGCGCCCCCAAGAGAGGCAACGGACACGGCAGGTGCGGCCTCATCGGGTGCCAAGCTGGACGGACAGGACGTACGTGGTGTGGAGGCTGCTGCGATCATGGGCAGGTCCCTGGGCAACGAGAAGTACCTGTGGGGAATGGATCCGTGTGACAGTTGCAAGGCTGTTGTGGCCCATTACGGCATCCGGTTCCGCACGTACGATCGGAGGAATCCGTGAAAGAGTGGCCGACTGGGCTGCAGGACGAGCTTCTGCGAGTCGGATGGAGCCCGGAACGCCGGGTGGACACCTCGGAGTGGCGGAGCATCTTCGAGCCGCACGGGCTCGAGATGTTCCCAGCGGCGGAGGACTTCCTGTCCCGGTTCGGCGGGCTCTCGTTCGAGAAACGTCCGAACGGGGTCGATTCCTACTGCTTCCAGTTCGAGCTGGATCCCAGGCTGTGTGCGGGTGAGGAGGATCTGTTCCTCGACTGGGGGAAAACGATGGGAAAGGCCTGGTTTCCCCTGGGGGAGTACGACAACAGCAGGTTCTTCCTCGCCATCGACGAGGACGCGGTGATCTACACCGCCGTCAACTGGATCGCCCGGTTCGGCCGAGGGGTCGAGGGGCTCGCCGCGATCGTGTTCGGTGTGTTGCCGGAGCCCCTCGAGATCGACGCCGTCGAGGACTGACGCAGCGGCGGTCGAGTGCGCGGATCATCACCACGCTCACTCGGCCGCATACATTCCGCGGGGCCTGGCCGACGCCACCAGCACGCACGCTGCCGCTGAAGAAGTGCCGCAAAACTGAGACCGGTCGTGAGTGACACCGGAGTGAGACGACTCGGAAACCGCAGGTCGTAGAAGATCAACATGTCACGCGCGGTGAGACCCTACAGCGCACCCTGGAAATCCCGATCCGGCCCGGCACTGGGGAACCTGCACGATGCCCCTGGGGTCATGACCTCGCTGTCGCCGGAGTCCGGCAGAGCTGGTCCCAGGACTACCAGGCGCCGGAATGGCTCTGCGAGGCCTGGTACGCACTCCCCGGTCGGGATGGGGTGTGGGCGCTGATCGATCCTTCGCCCGCGCCGGCACGTCACCGACGATCAGGCGGACGAGTACGGGCTGCGTCTGATTCTGTTCCGTCCCGCCACACCTGGCGGGGTCGGCGCTCTCCAGCTTCGGATGGGCACACGGTCTTCGGTGAGATTCGGTTTTCCTTGTGCGGCATCGATCGGCGCGCGATCCTCGTGCACGTCGAGGTTGAAGAGAAACACCGGCGCCGTGGAGTCGGCCGAGTGCTGGCCGCCGCCGCAGCAGCCAGAGCGCCCCGTTACAGCTGGGCGATGCTGCCAATCGGTCAGGACCCGATCGCGGTCGCGTTCTGGGCCCGGATCGGAGCCGCCGGCCCGGCGAGTCCGCATCCCTGCTCGCATCAAGTTGAACAAGGGGTTGTGCCCTCAGAATCGCGATGGACGAAGTGGTGGTGACACGCACGAGAAGAGGTGGTTCGAAGCCGCCGGCAACTCGGGCCGGGTCCGCGGCGACCAGGACTCGCGCGCCCGCGTGCAGGAAGCATCGCGCGCGGACCGCCGCCGGGATCACGACATACGGTTTCGCCGTCATCGCCACGGAACCGTCGGGGCGGCGTTGGAACACCACCGACGTCTCGAGGACGGTGACCACGAGCGTGTCGCCACGTGACCATCCCAGCAGGTCGACCGAGTCGCGGTTCTGCACCCGGCCTGAGGCGTCAACCCGGGCCATGCCGACATAGGGCGCTGCGGATGACGGCGGGGCGGGCAGCGACGCCAGGGCCGGAGCCGGCGGTGGCGCTGGTGAACCCTGGGCCGGACCGGCGGGACGGCGGGCGTTCCGCAGGGACAGGCCCGGCATGAGACCGCTCATGACGTACCTCCCCTGCGCAGACGTTCAGGGGAGGAACCAGCGGACAGGTCCAGCCTAGCCGAACCAGAAAAACCCGGAACACTCCAGTGACCTGGAGCGACCGGGTTGTTGCTCTGTGATGCGGGAGATTTCCCGTGCAAGTGTGTCCGAGGGGACGTGATCACAGATCCTTGACAGATCCCCCAATTTCTGGGAGGTCATGCGGAGATCGTATCAGAAGACTCATTGTGGGTTGAGATTCGATCCTGCCGCAGTTGCCGCAGTAGGACTGCCGCCGCGCCCTTGTGCTGAATACTGGCTGCAGTCGTTGCGCTGGTCGCCAACGGCGGAAGCAGGTCGAGCGGGAGCTGCTGGCCTTCGCTCGTGTCCATGCGAAAGGTGTCGTACGCAGGGCAGTGCCTGCAGGCCACATAGTGCGTGCTCTTCAGGCGCTGCTCTCTCGTGGACGCTACTCTTCAGGTTTCAGAGGGCTCGTTTGGTTTGCTGGGGGATGGCTCGGTTGATCGTGAGGACCAAGGGAGTTGTTCGTTTGCCAGTAGTACTTCGAATCTCTGCGGCCTGGTTCCTCAAAACCGTGTCCAAGTTCTGTGCAGTATCGTGTCTGCGTGCTTCGGTTATCCGTCGATCGTCCTTGGCTAGGGTTGTCTATCGACAGTGGCTCAAAACAGTAAGCACTGTCCAAACATGACAGTCCGCGACACCCCGACAGAGCACGTCGCACACACTCGACTTCACCCGGTACAGCGACAGTGCGCGACACGGACAAGACCCCCGACGGAAGGGCCTGCCCCCGGGCTGGGTCACCGCCGGTCACCTCGAATTGCCCCGCACCGCGCAACTTCGCGCTCTGGGCAACGGGGTCATGCCCAAGCAGGCAGCGGGCGCACTACGTCACCCGCTGGACGACCTCACTCACCTGCACCGTCCGCCCTGCCACCCGCTGGCCAGCCCGACCCAGGACAGGCCCTCCCGCGTGAGCCGACGGCGCAGTTGTTGTCGCAGCCTGTGCGGGTTCGCAATGGTCCGCTTCGCGGAGCGCCGTCAGCGCTGGGGTCGCGTTGACGCCCGCTCGACCTGACCCGATACTCCGAGTCCTGCGGAATAGGTAACATCTTCTACCTGTTCGAAGAAATTATCGTCAAGGTTCGCCCCGTCGGCTCTCCAGGATGCCAGATATGCGGCCAGGTTATCGAGCCGGAGGTCCAAGTCCTGCTTTTCGGGGTCGCGCCGCCGCGTGTGACTCGCGTGTGTGACGAATTGTTCGAGCACCTCGCTGACGCGTACTAGCTCTTTGCGGTATTCTGCCGCCAGACCGTGATCTGCTCGAACCTCTGTCGGTGGTGTTGAGTGCGCGCGCACTATCGTGGCGCACGCACGAATACGGCAGAGCATGACACCGCAGTCGTAGTATCGGGCACCGTTCCCGCCGACTGCCTCACGTGTCGCTTCGAGCAGGTGTTCGAGGGTTCTCCTTATGCGCCTTCTTCGCATCGCCCACGCTATGAGAGATTCTTTGGTGGGGAGGTTTTCTCTAGTGGGCAGACTGTCCAGTGCGCGCTCGAAGAGCTCGATCAGAGACGACTCGACGTTGATTTCACGAAGCCGCCCAACCACCCAGGATCCCCTGGTCTTCATGTGCGCAACTACGTTATCCGGGAGGTCCTGAGTGATATCCACCTGCGAGTCGGCGTAGATGCAGTAGATCTCTTCCAGCTCGTAGCCCAAGTGCAGTTGCCAATGTAGCCGAGACGCCACGGCTTCCACGATTTCGGCAGCCAGGCTCAGTTCGGTGCGGAAGGCCGGATCTGTCACAGCAAACTCTCGGTACAAACGCATCGCCTGCTCGCCGGCGGGTACGGCAGCTTCCAGGTCAGCGCCTGACATCGCGCGTACGGCCGCGAATGTGCGCAGGCTGCGCGCAAGGGAGGGCCGCTCACCTGCGTGCGAATCGGCCAGCTCCTGACACAGCTCAACCGACCGCTGTGAAGGAACGTGAGCGTCGGTGTATCGACCGACCTCCAGCAGCCGCGCCACCTGATTGTGGACGACGACCGCAAACTCGCTCAGGTACGTTGGCCGATCGGTGGTCACCAGTGACTCGAACAGCTCGCAAGCACGCTCGGTACACGTCAACGCCTCTTCGCGTTGTCCGGAGGTTGCCAGCCTGTTGCCATGATTGGTCAGCGCCCGCGCCAGCCCGGGCAAGCAGGTGAGGGGGTGGGCCGCGGCCAGTTCCTCATACATTCGTAGGGCGCGTTCCGACTCGACCACTGCTTCGGCGTGCCTGCCGCGTTCGGCCAGACGGATCGCGTGATTGCTCAGCGATTCCGCAAGGTGGGCATCGGCCGCGGTGGGCTTCGGGTCTGCCAAGGTCGCTCGCAGCGCGACCACGCGTTCGGAGACCGTGAACGATTCGGCGCGTCGGCCGGAGTCGGCCAGCCAGACCGCGTGATTGTGCAGCCACGTCGCCAACTCCCGCTGTTGCGACGGGTCACTGGCATCGTTCAGTTCCTCCCGTAACGTGAGTGCGCGCTGGGAAAACGTCAAGGCCACGGCGGGTTGCCCGGCTCTGCCCAGCCGCAGGGCATGTTTGTACAGCGTGCCGGCCAGTGCGAGCTGACGGACCGGCCCCTCCGCATCGACGGCTGGCTCCTCGCTAAGCTGGATCGCCTGCTCAGAACAGATCAGGGCCTCCTCGTGGCGGCCGTACCGATCGAGCAGCGCCGCGTGGTTGTGCATCGCGGCCGCCCATTCGGGCACATGTGCGACCCGGTTGCCTGCACACAGCTCCTTTTGCAAGTGGAGGGCGCGCTCCGAGCAGGCCAGGGCCTCGTCGTGGCGGTCGTTTTCGGCCAGCCGTGTGGCGTGATTGGTGATCGCCTTGGCGAAGGCGGCCAGGTGCGCCGCCCGCTCGGCCGCCGCCAGCTCCTCGAAGGCCTGGACCGCGCGATCGGAACATTCCAGGGCCTCGCCGGACCGGCCGGCTTCCGCCAGCCGTATCGCCAGGTTGACCAGTGAGGTGCCCAGGTACGGCAGATACATCGCCCGGTTGGCTGCCACCAGCTCCTCACGCAGTGCCACGGCGCGTTCGCTGCAGGCCAGCGCCTCGGTCTGCCGACCGTGCTCGGCCAACCGGACGGCGTGATTGTGTATCGATACCGCTAACCCGGGCAAGTAGGCCGCGCGGTCGGCCGCGGCGAGCACTTCACGAACCTCCAGTGCACGCTCGGACAAGGTGATCGCCTCGGCCCGAAACCCGGCCTGGCCAAGAAGACTGGCGTGGTTGGCCAAGGCGTTGGCCAAGGAATCACGGTGACGCGCGGGATCAGTCGCGTGCAATTGTTCATATAGTGCGACCGCCCGCCGGGAGACGTCCAGAGCCTCAGCACGTCGTCCCACCTCGACGAGTTGCAGCGCGTGGTTGGTCACAGCGGTGGCAAGATCGGAAAGCCTTTCGCCGGGGCTGGTTTCAGCCAGCCCCTCATACAGCGCCACGGTGCGTTCGGTGTGGACCACGGCTTCGGCAGAGCGCCCGAGTTCAGCCAGGGTGAGCGCGTAGGTGCCGACTGAGCGCGCCAGTATCGGCAGGTGCGTGGCGCGGTCCGCCGCGGCCAATCGTTCGCTGATACCGACGGCATTCCGGGAGTGCTCGAGCGCTTCGGCGGGTCGGCCGGCCGAAGCGAGGCGGTCGCTGACTTCCAGATGCAGGTCCGCCCGGTCGACGGGGTCGTCGACAAGCGGAAACACGCGTGCGGCGAGAGCGCTGACGATTTCCGCGGCGCCGACGTCCAAGTTGGTGTTCCGGCCATCAGGCAGCGCCTGCTCCACCGCGCCGAGGACCTCCACAGGAACGTCCTTGATGTCGGCGATGGCGGTCAGCGCACCGCTGCCGGCCGCGACCGCAATGTTCGGCTGCGCTTTGAGCAACGGATACAGCACTTCCGTGCCGACGTGAGGCCACCGATCGGTGGCCGAGGCGAGGAAGGTCACCGCGCGGGCCGCGACGCTCAAGCGTTGCCCGGTGCTGGCGACGGCAGACTGGCCGGGCTCACCCGACCTCCAGCGGTCGGGATCGACGGAGTTGGTGTCGTTGTCCGTGAGTGCGGCGACGATGCCCCTGACCGCCGTGTTCAAGAGCGCGGTGAAGTCGAGGAGCAACCTGCCGGGCACGGTCGTGGCCCAAGGATCAGGCTCGTAGGAGCCGATGTCGTGGCCAGGTGTGAGCAGGGAAAGGAAGTCTTCAGCGAGCCGGTCGGGCAGCAACGGTTCCAGGACGTTGGCCTGTGCGGGGTCGGTAGGTGGATAGCAGCTGGCGTGGTCGGTGAGAACCCGCTCGGTGGGTTCGCCCGGCATGAGTTCGTTCAGGACGCTTTGGGCTGCCTGCAGGTGTGTGGAGCCGGTAAGGATCGCGGTGAACACGGTTCGGGCCATCACCGTGTCGGAAGTGCGGAAGTCGAGACCGGCCTCGGCGTTCTCATACAGCTGCCGCCAATTCTCGTGCTCCCGGTTCAACAAATAGGCGGTCAAGCCGACCATGTTGGCAGGGGCGGTGCGGCCATGGGCTTCAGCGTCCACGGCGACCAGCGCGGCCATCTGCACCGCCAGCGTCAGCCCGAAGTCCGGGTGGCGAAGCGGTCCGGGTGGCGCGATGGCGTCCGGCCGGGTGACCTCCGGATAGCGCTGGGCGAAGCAGTCCCGTGCTGTGGTGAACATGTCGTCGCGGTGCCCGCCGACATCGGGTAGCGGAGGCAGCTTCTGAGCGGAGGTGTCGATGTCCTGCTGGAGCTTGTGGAGTTTTCCCTGGATCGCCGGCCATCCGCCGGCGGAGCGGGCCAGCAACAGAACCCGTGTCGGCACGGACTGGTGCAGGAGCCGGTTCTGAAACAACCAGCTCAGATCCGACACAGGCCATCGATCGGCGTAGTCGACCAGCAGCAGCACCCCGGCGCGCCCGTCCGGCCGCAAGTCCTGGCTGCCCGCCGCCGGTGGGTGGGTGTCCATCCGGTGCGAGGCGCGCACGGCCATCCAGCCGACCCGCCGGGCGTCGGCCGCGAGTTGCGCGGCGAGACGCGTCTTGCCCTGGCCGCCTTCGCCGTGTAACCACCGCACCGCGAACCGCGGGCGAGCGTCTCGCCAAGTGGCCAGCTCATTCAGTTCCGCATAACGGCCGGTGAAGTCGACGACCTCGGCGCGGGCGTCCAGCAACCGGCTGGGCTGCGCCCGCAGCCACTGCGGGTCCGGGCTGGTCGCCTGGCGATGTTCGAACAGCAGGTACAGTGGGGTTCCGTCACCGAATACGTGGATGTCGGCGCCGAGAGCGCCGTAGGCGTAGCCACCTTCGGCCCGCACTTCCTGGTTCAGCGATTCTGGCAGCGGGGGCCCATCATCAATCCCGGTCACTGTGGCGTTCCGATGCCGCCGACCGCATCACCCGGTGCGGACGGCACTTGTTTGCCGGCGTGGTGATGGTGGGTGACGTTGCCGAACATCGCGCCCGAGGCGATGGAACCTTGGCCGGCCGCAGTGACGTGCTGCACCGCGGGGGGCGGGGATGGCACCTGTTCGATCCGATGGTCAGAGACCGGCACCGGGGCCGCCAGATGCGCGGCGTCGGGTGGATACGGGTGATCCGGCAGGCAGATCCAGCACACCGCAGTAGTCTCCTTCACCAAGACCCGCATCGGCCGATACGTCGCGGGAGCTGCATCCCGGCTGTGCCGGACCACCTCTTCGAAGAACCACTCGGAGGCGACCAAGGCGAGTAGGCCCGGCGACTCGGCGAGGGCGGACTTCAAAGGGTGGGCATCCAGCAGCCGGAAGGCCAGGTTGATCGATGCCGCGGTGACGCCATGCTTGTCGTAGTTGACCTCTCCCGCGTGCAACGCCATCCGCACCCGGATCCGTTCCTCGTCCGGGTGCGTGGCGTTGTGTTCGCGCAACGCCCTGGCCAGCGCGTGTGGCACGGTGTCCACGAACGGCGCCTTGGGTATCGCGGCGGGAGCCAGGATGAACACCCCATCGCCACGGTCCTCATGGTGGCAGTCCGCCCATGGCACGCCCGCCATGGCGAACGCTTGCTCTACGGCCAGGTATAACCCCTCACGGACACCGAGCTGGTGCTGATTGGTCCGTCGCTTGTCCCCGAACCCCTCCACATCCACCACGATGATCGTGTGATGCACCGCCGACTTCGATCCGTTCACACGACCCCCTGCCAGTCGGGCAAGCCCCGCTGCTGCGGCCAGTTGTACCGGCCAACGACCGGACGCGGTGGGTCAAATGACACATAGATCTCCGGACGGCAGCGACACCACCCGACCGGGCGAATCGATGGGCAACCCATGGGGCGAACAGTTGCCTCTGTTCTCTCGCACTTGCTGCGAGCTCTTGCCTCGATCGGAGTATTTCGGCACTAGCGGGCTGGGCGCCGTCCTCCTCGAGCGGTACCACCGGCTGATGGTCTGTGTCCCTGATCTCCGCGCGCACGGCGACCGATCTAGCGGCCGGCCAAATGAGAACGGAGACTGGAAGCCTTCCGGGAGAATCACGTTGAGCGCCGACCCGAGGGACTTTCCGCGCTGGCTCGCTACGGTCGCCACATCGAACCTGTCGGCTTCACTCGTGAGAGCTTCCTCGTCACCGTGGAACTGGCGCTGGACGGGGGGCGCGAGGTGCACGGGTACCGCCGTCCAGGTACTGCCCTTGTGTCAATGTCGAGTCTTGGCGTGGAGCTTCGAGGCGTTTGTGTCGTGATCGGTGGTTAAGCAGTGGTTCTGGGCGAGTTCGGTGTGTCAAGGTGACGGAATGTCCGGCCGGTTTGATGATCGCGATGAGCCACTGCGTTACCTGCGTCTGGGGGCGGTCCTGGTGCGCTGTCCACGATGTACTGGCCGGGCAGTGGCCACTGGTACGAGGGTGAGTTGTACGGGGTGCGGGATGCCGCCGTGGACGGGCACCCTGGGGCCGAGATTGACCGTGTGGAGGTGTCTGCGGCCGGCCGCTGCGGGAACTGCGGGCGGCCGGTGGCGCAGCGGCGGCAGCGATGGCGACGCGCCGAGCCGCGCACTCTGCGGGTGTCCTGCTCCCACTGCCGGACCGTGACGGCTCTTGCCGTGTCGGCGGTGTGGTCTCGGTCTGTTCCGGCGGTTCCCCGGTATCGCGGCCTGGAGCTGCGTGAGAAGCACCAACCAGATACACGGGATCCAGGCACTGTAGGGCTATCGGCCACCGCGGGAATGTGCCCGCGTCGGAACGGCTCGGCCGGGCGGTGCCGTTCCTCCGTTAGCGGCCGACGGGCTGGGCGATGTCCGAGCCGCCGGTGTGTGGCGTCGGGACGTAGCCTGGTTCCGGCTTCGGCAGCGTCGCCAGGCAGTTCGCGGAGCACGCGTTCACCAGCAGTGGCAGTACGTCGGTGCCGACCCGGCTGGAGATCCATACCTGGCGCAATTCTTGGTTGACCGGCCTGTCGCAGACGCTGCAAGTCCGTACGGCGGTGGTTCCCCACACGCCCGGATCGAGCTCGGCGAAGTCCGCCTGGTTGGCGTGGGTGACTGGCCGCAGTGCCGGAAACGGTGGCCGGAACTTGCTGTTGCCGTAGAGGACGCGGGTGCTTACCGTGCTGTCGGTGACCTTTATGCACCTGGTGAGTTCGTACGGGTACCAGTGCAGCCGGTGTGATGTGTAGGGCTCGAACACCTCAAGGTTGGTCATAGCTCCGATCTCGGGTGGCAGGCGCACCAGGTTCGTGCCGTAGAGGACCAGCCGCCTGACCGCGGTCAGCTTCGCGATCGTGGACGGCAAGGTGACGACCTGCCGTCGTTCCGCCGCGCTCATCCCCCTGAACGGAGTGAACTCCGTCCGGCCATCCGCGGCCGCCTCGTCGATCAGTGTCAGTAGGTGCTGCCAGCCTTCTGCCGCGTGGTCCTGCGTGTCCTTGTGGAAGGAAACGGTCACCGGCCGGGTCGCCTTCGAATAACCGACGCACCGGCAATGATCCCGGCCGGGCTCACCTTGCGGGGATCCGACGGCGTCGGCGAACCGATTGGGGAACACCTGCGGTGAGTTCTCGTCCGGCGACACCTGTGAAGCGTATCGATGAGGGTCGGGTAACGGTTGCCCACCGCGACGACCCGCAGGGCGCAACCCCCTGTCATCGGCATGACCGGGTGTTTTGGCTCGTGCCGTCGTGCTGCAGACGTCGGTAGTGCGTCTCCGCGTCCGCCGGAAAATCGGTCCCTACCATGGAGTATGTTGATGGTACTGAGCTTCGCTCACTCATGCCAACGGCAGGGCAGCGGGTCTGGTCGCTGTGTATCGCCGCATGAGCGGAGATTCGAAACCTGACTAAGGGTGGTCGATGAGCGCCTACACGATCGCGGCCATAGGTGCACTCATCGACACCCATCGCGAATTGGTCCCCGTCCTTGAGGAACATCTCATCGAGAACGAGGGCGAAGTTTTGCCGCATCTCGTGATGGCCGACGTCGTCCGATGGTTGGTCGAGCATCGCACCTCTGACCCCGAAGTCTGCAGCTCGGTGGTGGGTTGGCTCGAAGAGGAATTCGGGCGGGGCCCGGAGGAGGTACGCGGGCTGATCACCGTGAGCGGCGTCGAGATGATCCCGGATCCCGGTCACCCCGGTGCTGAGCTTCGAGACCTGTTGGGGCCTGTTCTTCGTGAGGCGGACCCGTGGTCCGCCTGATCATGTCAAACATCACTCGGCGAGTGACCGGGCATTGAACTGCGGTTATGGAAGAGCCACGGTAATCGAGCTGTGCCGCGCAGCCTCCGTTGGAGACAGTGGGTACGAGGCTCAGCCGAGATATGTTCTCTGCTCGACAGCGAGAGTCTGGCTATCTGGCACGCGCCGCAGGCGGCCGACCGGGCCCTGGCGGAACGACCCTGCGGCGCGGCCAAAAGGATCAGAGAGTTGTGGAGCATTCGCGACCGGTGAATGCCTGTCGGCGACCTTGGCCAGTCAGGCAGTGTCATGGTGCTGGACGCCTTCGCCGATTTGATCAATTATCATGCGCAGACAGCCGGATGAGGGGGGCGCATGACGACGTTGCTGGTGCGGGTGGCGGGGGACGAGGACCTCGACGCGGAGACGCGGAAACTCCGGAGTGCCTTGCTGGAGCTGGACGTCGCGGACGTCCGCTTGCCTGTGGTCGTCGCGCCCGACGGCGCGAAAGGCACCGGAACTGACATCGGGGCGATGATCGTCAGCCTGGGTGGTTCCGCAGTGCTGACCGCGCTGGTCACCGGCGTCTGCCAGGTGCTGCGGACCTGGGTGACCCGGGACAAGGACCGGCGCGTGGTGATCGAAGTCGGTGGCAACAAGTTGGAGCTGACCGGAGGGAACGCCGAACAGCAGGCGCGCGCGATCGAAGCCTTCACGAAGACGCTGGAGCTGGAAGCGGACTGAAGACATGGGTGTCCGCGACGCACTCCTCATCGCCACCGGCACGTACAACAGCGGACGGCTCGCCGAGCTGCGTTCGCCGGCCGCGGACGTCGGCGAGCTCGCCGACGTGCTGGCCGATCCCGCGATCGGCTGGTTCGAGACGCGGCAGGTCGTCGACGCGCCCGCGCATCAGGTGATGCGGGCGATCGAAAGGTTCTTCCGCAACCGCGGCACCGACGATCTGCTGGTGCTGCATATCTCCTGTCACGGCGTCAAAGACGACGACGGCCTGCTGTACTTCGCTTGTGCCGACACGGATCCGGAGCTGCTCGCGTCCACCTCGGTACCAGCGGAGTTCCTGCACGCCCAGATGGGCCGGTGCCGCGCGAAGTCGATCGTGCTGTTGCTGGACTGCTGTTTCAGCGGGGCGTTCGTACCGGGCATGAAAGCGTCCGCCGGAGTGGACGCGAAAGAACAGCTGTCCGGCTACGGGCGCGCGGTCCTGATGGCCACCGGACGGACGGAGTACGCGTGGGAAGGGAACCGGTTCCGGGAGCTGGAACCAGAGCCTTCGCGTTTCACCGAAGCCATCGTCCACGGTCTGCGCACCGGGGAAGCGGATCGGGACGGCGACGGCAGGGTGGCTGTGGACGAGCTGTACGAGCACGTCTACGAGCGTTTGCGGGAATCCGGCGTCAAGCAGACGCCGCAATGGTCGTCGGAACTGGTGCACCGCGTGTACCTGGCGAACCGGGCGATTCCCCTGCAGACGGAGCAACCAGCGAAGTCCCGGGCCCGGCCGCAGCGCCGTGCCCGCCGCGGGCAGGACGCGTTGATCATGCTCGACGTCCCGCTGAGGGACGCGGTCGTGGGCAAGGTCGAAACGGTGCAGATCGAGACCGCGGTCACGTGCGGAGAATGCCAAGGGCTCGGCACTGCCGCGGATTCCGTCGTCGACCGGTGTTCCGGATGTGGCGGGGACGGCCGCAGGGAAGGGGAGGACTGCGGGGCCTGCGACGGGTTCGGGACGCTCATCACTGATCCCTGTCCGGTCTGTGACGGCGACGGCTGGGTCCGTGTGCGGAGGCAGACGACATTCAGCATCCCGCCTGGGGTGGCGACCGGTATGCGCATCCGGCTGGCGGAGCAGGGTGAAGTCGGGCCTGGCGGCGGGCCTGCCGCCGATCTTTACGTCGAGATCAACGAACTGCCCGACGACCGATTCGAACGGCGTGGCAACGACCTGTTCTGCACGACCACCATCCCGGCCGCGATCGCGCGCGACGGCGGGATCGTCGACCTGGACACCTTCGACGGCACGAAAAAGGTCCGGATACGGGGCGGGATGAAGTCCGGCCGGACGATCCGTGTCGCCAGGCTCGGCGTTCCGCGGCTCGGCGCGTCCGGCAAGGCGGATGACCGGGGAGATCTGATGGTCACGGTGGACGTCGACCGGGGCTAGGCGGGCACAACGTCGAGACCGAGAACTTCACGCTGCCACTCGGCCTGGTGACCTTCCAATCCCAGTACACCGCACGCGTGCTCGCACTCGCCGAACGCCGCATCGTCGGTGGACTCAGGTGGCGACGAGCGCGGCCGCACGCTCACGATCATCGAGACCGCCAAGTCGGCCGGGCACGCCCGGACCGCCGAGAAGAACACCAAGATCCTCGACAACCTCGACAAGATCATCACGACCTGCGAGAGCTGCGAGGACGACGAGGTCGTCCTCGGCGGAAAGGTCGCACAACTCGATGGCGCCAGCTAACAACGCACACCACCTCATCGAAGCCGCTGCGCGCTGAACGGCCGCTGCCCGGAAACGGGCCGAGGACACGCTGCTTGCGGTGAAGAACTCCGGCGAAGCAATCAACGCCTCCAAGCTCGCGAAGCGGGCCGGCGTCTCTCGGTCATGGCTCTACTCCCAGGCCGACCTGATCGCGGCCGTGCGAGAAATCAGCCAGCATGCACAGGCACCACGGTCAGCGCCGGCCACCGACCGATCTCTCCAAGTACGGCTCCAGTGGCGCGTCACGTCGCTGACCGAGCAGAACGACCAGCAACGTCTCCAACTCGAACGCGCCTACGCCGAGATCCGACGTCTCCAGGCACAAGCTCCCGGAAGCATCACACGGTCCTGACGGGGAAAACCGGGGACCTCACGGATCTACTCGCGGATTCAACTGTCGCGTATTCATTGTGAGGGTGGCCGGTCTGATCACGGTGTGTGGCGCTCGCTGGATGCGTAGCGGTTCCAAAGGCATCAAACGCGAACTCTTGTGGTGGCTAGTCAAAATCTTAAACTAGTCAACGCGCCGACCCGCGGCAACCTCCGCACGGTATGTTCGCCCCAGGGGACACAGGTAACCTGGGCAACAACAGGCGGCCGGTTGACACATGTAGGCGCTGCCTGCACTCGTTGTCCGATATGGTCGAGTGCTAGTCGAACAGCACGAACGCGCCGCCGCTATCGTCAATAGTATTGGGCACGATCCGCGTGGGACGACCCATCAGATGCGTGAGGTCCTGTCCGTAGAGGACCGTCGCGACGAACCTCTCGTCATTGGCCTGGTCGATGCTGGCCAGCCAGATTCCGACGATGCCGCCGGACCTGTCGCGGACCATCGCGAAGTTGCCCCCGGAGTCGCGCCGCTCTTCTGGCCGCACCTTCTCCGCCTTCGGCTTGCGCCGCAGTCGCCCGAACAGACCCGGCTTTTCGGGCGGCGTCAGCATGTCTCTGACCGGCCGCGACACGCGGATCATGCCGTCGTTGGCGCAGGTGGCGATCCTGACTGCGCCGTCGCCGCCGGTCACGGCGATCAGCGAATTGATCGTGGCCGCGTTGAACTCCGCGTTACCGAAGGCGGGTCCGTGCCGGTTGAACAGCCCGGTCACCAGCTCCTGGCTCGCCGGGTCCCACAGACGGACGCCGGACTCGCTAGCCCGCGACGCGAGGGCTAGCAGCGTCCGGTCGCCCAGCGGGACTGCCACGAGCGCGTCCACCGGGGTATCGAGTTCGCCGCGGCCCACCAGCTCTCCGCCGTCCAGGTCCCATATCTCGATACCCCGTCCCACCGCGACTGCCAGCCAGGACTGCCCGCCCGTGCCACGAAGGGGTGTCATCACGCCGCGAAAGGGCTGGGACAGCCCGAACTCGCGACCGTTGAGCTTCCCGTCGGCATCGAGACGCCACACTTCGAGCCTGCCACCGTTGTCCACGGCGAACCCCGCAGTCCCGTCGGCGAACCGCACGCCGGTCGGTTTGTACACGCGATTGCCGACGCCGCCCTCGGGCGTCTCAGGGAACTGGATGGCCGAACGCTGCTCGCCGGTCGCGGGATCAACGATCCGAATGATGTCCTTCTCGGCCGTGACCAGCAGTTCGGCACTTGAGTCCGTCGCCGGTATCGCCGCCATCCCCATCGCCCAGCTGACCTCATACTCGCGCAGTGGCACGTCGGCGGTGCCGAACGTGGCCAGGTCCCACACCGACACGGCCCGCAGCCCGCAGACAGCCAGGGCGGGTCGGCCGCCGATCATCACCACGGCCATGTCCCACACCGCGGTCTCGCCCACCTGGCGCCGCTCATCGTGCGTCGCCCCACGGGCGACGTCCCACAGCTGGACCCAAGACTCGCTGTCGGCGCAGGCCACCAGCGGCCCACCAGGCACGGCGGCCAGCCGCATCAGGTTGTACACCTCACCACGCAGTTCGAGTTCGACGTGCATGGCGCTCCCAACGTCGGAATCCGCTGCCACGCACCATAGCGAGATCGGCCGAGGACCGCTCCCGACCCGCTGCAGCACGGTCTATACGAAGCCTGCGCCATGAAGCTCTACTACGACCACACAACCCGCAACGTCGCCATCCGCGCCACCCACCAGAGTCCCACCCCTAACGAGCTGGTCTGTGTCGCGAACCTGAGCATGATCCGCGCAAGCAGGGGCGATCCTGAGGGAGCACGAGCGCTGCTCTGGCGCGCCTACAACGCGGGAATGTACTGGGTGCTTCCGCAGATCGGCGAACTGCATGAGGAGCAGGGCGCTCTGCGCCAAGCCGAACGCATATATCGCAGGTCTATCAGAGAACTCGGCCGACTCTCGTGGACTGCAGTGACAGGCCTCCTCCGCGTGTACGAGTCCACGGGGCGAGTTGCTCACTATCCACACGGCTGCAGATGCCGGTATACCTCGGCCGCAGTCCCCAAGCCTCGCCAGGTCGAGGCTGACGACTTACAAGTTCTTCAGCGACAGACGCGAGCCGAACCAACGGCAGTGCGGCAGACTAGGCATATGGACGCGTCTGACATCGTTCGGCTCGACGGGCAGGGATTCGAGGCACTCTGCAGGGACTTGTTCGAGGACATCCTCGGCTTGCCGTTGGAGATCTTCGCTGCGGGCAAGGATCACGGTATCGACCTGAGGCACGTGGCCGACGACGGGACGATGAGCGTGGTCCAGTGCAAGCACTGGGTTCGCAGTGGACGGCCCGCCCTGCTCAAACATATGCGCACAGTGGAGCGCCCCAAACTTGACGTCATGCGACCCACCAGGTACTTGCTAGCGTCGACTGTCGAGCTGACGGTCGACGCGAAAAACTCGTTGTGCCGTGATCTGGCTCCCCACGTTAGATCTCCCGGTGATCTCTACGGTATCGAGCAGATCGAAGCGGAGCTTAAGAAGCGGCCGACGATCGTGGTACGCCACCACCGTCTCTGGCTGAGTGGCACCGCTGTGCTGCAAGGCGTTCTCCACAAGAACACGGTGGTAAGGTCATCGGACCTGCTCGACGGGTTCGTCGAATGCGCGCGAACTTTCGTGCCAACGCCGGCCTACGACCTAGCGAAGAGCGTTCTGGAAACCGTGTCCGTTTGCCTTCTTTCTGGCATACCGGGCATCGGCAAGACGACGATGGCCAAGATGCTCGCTAAATCGTATGTCGATGAGGGGTATCAATTGGTCGAGGTGTCCGAGGATGTCAAGGAGCTTGATAACGCCTGGCTCGACGACACGAAGCAAGTTTTCTACTATGACGACTTTCTTGGTCAGACCGCACTGGAACACCTGTTCAACAAGAATGAGGACAGCCGGCTAATCAAGGTAATTGGCAGGATCCGCAATACAAGCGGCAAGAAGCTGATCTTGACAACCCGTGAGTACATACTTGCACAGGCCAAACAACGCTATCCGAAGCTCGATGACGAGCAACTCGACCCGCTGACCTGCGTCATCGAACTACAGAACCTGACGAGAGAGACGCGAGCCAAAATCCTCTACCGGCACGTCGAGAGCTTAGGCCTCCGCGACGACGATAGGCGGAAGATCGCCGAACCGAGAACCTGGACGCAGCTGGTCCACCATCCGAACTTCAACCCACGGCAGATCACCAGTACGCTTCGTCTGACGGCGCGTTCTGGTTGTGTCGCCGAGGAGCTGCTGCGCAATCTGGACAACCCAGAACGGATCTGGGCACACATCGTCGAGGAAGACCTCGACGATGCAGCCGTTCACCTACTCGAGGCGTTGGCCACTTTTAGATTCGGAGCACTGTCCGAGCATCTTTATGAGGTATGGCTTGGCTACCGATCCAGACTCGGTGTCGACCTAGACCCGCGACTGTTCTATCGCGCCCTGAGAACCTTGCAAGGAACCCTGGTCACGATCGGGGTCGGCAATGACTTGTTCCAAAATGATCGAATTATCGATTTTCACAACCCGTCTGTCGGTGACTACTTGCAGGCCAGAATGAATGGCAACTTGGTTCGACTTCCTGAACTGCTGGCAAGTGTGAACACCGTCGACCAGGCAATGCATATGGTTTCCTTGGCTTCACAGCTCGACGAGAACGGCGAAGCCTGTCACCTCTATCGACATAGCTCGGCGATCGCACAAGCTGTCATCAGAACATTTGAGGAAGTTGAAACGGGCGAATCGGAAGAAGACGACAGTTGGGCTGCAAACTTGACCCGCGCACTGAGCGTTGCCGAAAACTTGCAATCTCCCGACCTGGCGAATTTCGTAGTCGGCCGGATCGAGCAAAACCCCACTGAGATGCGGGAATCGTATTTCGCCCACCTTGCTGATCTCGTCGAGCAGATCCACGAAAGCACATTGATTCCCAAGGAAATCTCGCGTCGACTGATCGTGAAACTGCTCGGAACGATATCGGGCGACCCGGTCGCGCAATCCGACACCGAGGAATGGACAACGTTGGTCGAAGCACACGCCGCATTGCAATTCTTGCCTGGAGTCGAGGCGAGCAAACGCCTGGCGGCGCTGCGCACAGCGATGTTCGAGCGTGCCGAAAAAGACCTGCATACCTATTGGAGTACCGAGGATGGCGGACGCGGCGATGATGACTGGTCTTGGATGCAAACAAAATCGATGCTCGACTTCCTGGAGACCGTCTCGTTAACTGGCGAGGCTAAGATCGCCTACGAACGAGCGAAAACAGCCTCCAAGGAGTACGACGACTCTGACTACGTGCCTGCGCCGGTGCAACCCCTTATCAGAAAGGAACTACCCATCTTCGAGCCTGTACAGGACTACCCTGTGGACAAGGTCGAACAGATCCGAAAACGTCTCGTGGATACCGCCGGCAGCGACAACCAGTAGGTCCAGCATCACATGGGATCGCCGAGGTTGACGACCAGCTGATGCGCCAGCATGCGCAGCAAATAGCGTACACGAACGGAACAACTGGCCAGTCGCCGAGCGACGGCGGCGACCAGCGCGGCTGGGAGCACAAGCTAGTGGTAGATCCTGAAGTCAAATTCAAGAGGTTCAAGGTGGCGATCGCGGCACTGGCGGAAGTTGAGCGAACGAACGGGAAGGCATCGTCTGTACGGACCCGAGCAGAGGTCTACGCTACGATCGACAACGAAAGAGGCCTTGAGCGTGAGGACACTTTACTTCTATCTAGTGCCTGAGGGGCGAGTTGCTCACTATCCACACAGCTTCACCTGCCCGAATGAGGCTCAGCGCGCATTAGGAACCGCTCGTTCTCCTGGGTGTCGATAGAAGGCTTCGCCAGGTACGACGGCGGCGCAAGCCAGCCACCTGGTCGGGAATTGTCGATGGTTCGTGCGAGGTGGTTTCGTGCGACTTCGTGATGCTCATGGTGTAACTGGACACCGACCTCGACGTTGAGGTCGATAAGGGCTACTTGAGCCTCGTACTGGAGGGTGTTGGCGGAAGAACGGCTGGAGCGGGTCGCCCGCGCAACGACCAGCACGTTCCCGGAATGAGGTTGCCGCCGAAGCGCCTGCGGGATTGGCAAGCAGTCGTTGCTGTCTGCGAACTATGACGGGGTGCGACCCCGGAAGAACGAACGATCTCTCAGGTAGCCCGCCTCTTCGGCAGGTTTCTCCAAGTCAACCTGGTCAGTCGAATAAGTTGGCTTCAAAGAGTTTCGCGAGTTCCTGAGCAGTCGTTAGAGATACTTTGACACGAGAAATTGACGCCTCCCGCTTGGCATCCTTGGTGAAGCCGGACGCCGAGACCAAGAGGCCCGTCGAAGCGCCGTCGCGAGCGACAACTCCAATGAGTTCACGCACTTCCTTGACAGTTGCACGGCGTTGACCACTCTTGAATTGCACATACACGACTCGTAACTTACTGCCATCGCGAAGGTAGAGAACGGCGTCCATGCCACCGTCCGCACTGAACTGCGTCAGTTCGACCAGTCCGACGTCAAATGAGTCAATTGCAGCCGCGACATCCTCCTCGAAGCGACGAGCATCACTGGACGAATCGCCGCGGAGGTCGTTTACCTGAAATGCCCTGTCAATCTCATCGGAGGCAGCCTCATCGAGTACCCAATTGTAGGGAGTGAGGACGCTCAGCGACTCCAGTAGGCTGCCCGCCACGTAGGACTTTGGCTCATGCACGATACTGCGCCAGTCCTGCCGATCGACTATTCGAATACAGTTGCCAACGCAAAGTAGCGCCAGTCGTTCGGAGACCATCTCATCATACCAGAAATCGTCTTCATGAAATCTGATCAGTTCCCCAGGCGTAATGGTAATATCGGCAGCGAATCCTATTTGCGACATGGCCCAACCCCATGACCTGCCGTGAACCGTACGTGGCAAACCAGCTAGACCATATAACAGGCGGAGATACCCATCGCGCGCTGCGCCATGAAAGATTGTTGCGGCAACAGGGCCTTCGCCCGGCACAAATAACGCCTGCCCGTTAGTGTGTTTTCCAACTTCCTTCGGAAGCATGAGGCCGTCTTCTCTGTTGCTGATCTCATAGGTATTGAAAAGCACGAGAAGCCTCATTCTTTCACGTTCGGCAGGTTCAGGCTGCCACTGCATACCGCCGCCTAGCTTAGCAAACCTAGGTAAGGACCTAGCGGACACTAATCACTCAAGCGCGTGAGGCTCTCCTCGAACATCTCAGCAGCAGGGCGCCGACTCGCTGTCCGCCGCCGGACAGTTCGCACCTGAGGAACAGCTGCAGATCGCCAAGTACTGCTTCGTTGAGCGTGCGCAGCAGTGCTGCCAACTGTTCTCTCAAAGACCAAGGACCGCGTGACAAAGTTCGACGAGTGTGACGCTGCCGTAAGCACTACCCTAGGTAGCTAGCACAGAGTAATCGGTCGTCGTAATCGTTCGCAGCTGGCGACGTGGAGCGAGAGCAGCCTTCCGTACGTGGTTGGGCGCCAACTTGAAGGATCGCTTGAAGCCGACTATCTGCAGGTCGACGCGCATCTACGCCGTCCAGCGTCGAAGCACCGACGCGCTCGGGTCCCTGCCTACGGGAACAACTTCGATACAACGCGTAACAAGCAACGACATTTTGTCGACTACTTCACGCAGCGTCAGCGACAACCTGCCGAAGAGGTGTAACACGAAATGACCTGGCGACGCCTTGTGCCGGCACCTAGGTGTAGTGACCTGGGAGGTTGGGGACGCGGCTGGTGGGTGGTTTGCCGGCGAGTGCGGTGTGGCCGCGGTGGTGATTGTAGGTGTGGAGCCAGTGTGGGTAGGCGTCTCGTCGTTCGCGTTC